>JALXAF010000481.1 GCA_026992375.1 Anaerolineae bacterium | reverse complement strand
CGTCCCCCATCCCCTCCTCCATCTCAGCCTGACCATCGCCGCCTTCGGAGTCTTCGGCTTCAGCCTCAGCGCAGCCTGGCCCGGCGGCCTCCTCCTCTGGCTATTGACGATTCCGCCGCTGCTGGCCCTCCTTTACGCCCTCGCCCCCGCTCATTCCCTCGCCGCCGCGCCCCTTGCCGCGCTCCTCTTCATCCTCCTCATCCTGCCCGCCATCCTCCTGGACCAACGCATCGGGCCCGCGGCGCAACTGGCCTGGATGTGGCTGCTGTTGTGGCTGGCCGCACTGGCCCTCTTCCCCCTCCGCGTCCCGCCCGACTGGCGCATTCGCGTCCTTCAAATCACCATCATCGCCCTGCTGATGCTGCTCGTCGCCCTGCCCCGCCTGGGCGACATCGCCTACAAAAGCGCACTGCTGGCGTCCGACGACTATCGCCGGCAGCAGCACTTCGCCAAAGCCCTCGAACTGGCGCCTTATGACGACATTATGAACATGGGCATGGCCTGGGTGTTATCCCGGCGGCTCGGGCCCGCGCCCAACCTCCGCAGCCCCGAAGCCCGGCGCATCACCCAACTGTACGAAGCCGCCACGGCCCCGCACGGTCGCGCTCAGTCGCCCGAACCCGTGGCCGCCTACGCCCGCTGGCTGGCCCGCCTGGCCGCCAACGACCCCGCTCTCGCTTCGCGAGCCCTGGCGGCCTTCGATCGTGCTCTGCAACTATCGCCCCACGACCTCCAGACCCTGAACGATCGGGCCATGCTGCTGGCCGCCATGGGCCGCACCGACGAAGCCATCGCCGAACTCCAGCGCCTGCTCACCCTCGATTCCCTCTACGGCCCCACCTACCGCAACCTGGCCCGGGTCTATCGGCAAAAAGGCGACGAAAACGCGGCTCGGGCCATCATCGAACAGGGCAAAAAGAACGTCCCCTGGTGGAACGCGTGGGAAGAAGAACCCTAGCCCGGACAAGCCGGAACCAAAAAAGCTGAGTCTCACGCAAAGCCGCCAAGGCGCTAAGTTTTTCTTTGCCTCTTTCTCCTTTGCGTGAGACATTAATCACATCTCGGGCAAAAACGCGGCGAAAACCTCATTGCCGATGAGCAGCGCCCGGGGTGTCAGCCGCACCCGCTCGGGCGTCATCTCGATGAGCGCCGCCGCCAGGAGCGAGCTGATCTGGTCGGGATAGACCTCGGCCACATCCGCGCCAAAGCGCTGACGAAACGCCGCCCGATCCACGCCCGCGGTCGTCAGCCGCAACCCCAGCATCATCGTTTCCCCCATCTCCAGCTCGGGCGGGATAGGCTCCTCCATGCTCCAATAGGGCTCGCCCGCCTCCACGCAGCGGATGTACGCCCCCACATCCCGCACCACAGCCCGGCGCACGTCCCCAAACCAGCCGTGTGCGCCCGGCCCAAAACCCAGATAAGCCTCATTGCGCCAGTAAACCACATTGTGTCGGGCCGCAAACCGGGGCAGCAGATCATCGCCCAGCGGCCCTCGGGCCCAATTTGATATCTCGTACTGCTGGAAGCCCGCCCGGCCCAGCAACTCCTGCGCCGCCTCATACAAATCCGCAGCCAGATCAGGGTCAGGCGCGGAAACCTGGCCGCGGGCCACCCACGCGGCCAGCGCCGTGTCCGGCTCCACCGTCAGGCTATAAAGCGAAAGATGCTCGGTTTGCAGCTCGATGGCCGTTTGCAGTGTATTGCGCCAGGTCTCGGGCGCTTGCTGCGGCAGGCCGAACATGAAATCCAGATTGATATTCTCGAAACCGACGCGGCGGGCCAGTTCGAACGCGGCTCGGGCCTCATCCGCCGTGTGAATCCGGCCCAAAAAACGCAACTCCTCATCATCGAAAGACTGCACACCCATACTCAGGCGATTCACCCCCAGCATCCGCAAAGTCTCGAACCGGCTGGCGTCCACCGTCCCCGGATTGGCCTCGCTGGTGATCTCCGCCCCGGGCAAAATGTCGAATCCCCCGTGCAGCGCCTCGAAAATGATATGCAGATGCCGGGGAGCCAGCACCGTGGGCGTGCCTCCGCCCAGGAAAATGGTGCGCACCGCGGGGTTGCCCAGCGCGTCGCCCGTCCGCCACACATCCTCCACCAGCGCCTGCACGAACGCGTCATACTGTCCCTCCCGCCCCGCGTAGGTGTTGAAATCGCAATACGGGCACTTGCGCTGGCAAAAGGGGATGTGGATGTAGATGGCGAGCGGCTGCATTTTCTTTTGGGTGCGTCCAAATCCCTTGTTACGTCATTCCGACGACCGCAGGGAGGAGGAATCTCCTCGCTTGCAGGGGAATTTTTCGGTCGCTACGCTCCCTCGAAATGACGTAGGACTGAACACTGAAAACTGAACACCGCTCACTCCCTACTCTGGATTCTCAAAGCGGAAGCCATGCCCGCGCACCGTGACGATGTACTGATGCTCGGAATCCAGTTCGGCCAGACGCTCGCGCAGGCGGCGCACCAGCGCATCGATGGCCTGCTCGGAGACGCCTTCGCCGTGGGCCTCGGGCCAGACTGCATGCACGATTTCTTCTCGCGAGACGACCGCTCCCTGGGCCCGAACCAGCGCGTGCAGCAACCGGTATTGCGCCACCGAAAGGGGCGGATCCAGCGCCACGCCCGCAACCGACACCGTGCGGCGAGTGTCATCGAGATGCAGGCCCGGGCGTATCGCTTCGGCTTCCACGGTCGGGGATTCCGCTGGCTGATCCAGGCTCAGGGGTGCGGTGGCTCCCGCATCCACAAAGGTCAGACGGAACCGCAGCGCCACCTGTATCTCATCGCCATCGATGAGACGGCGCGGCTCGGTGACGGGCTGGCCGTTGACGAATGTGCCGTTCTTGCTGTCGTCATCCATGATGAAATACTCGCCATCTCGCCTGTCGATGCAGGCGTGGCGGCGGGAGACAACGCGATCGGGCAGGATGATGTCGCATTCGGGGCTGCGGCCAATGGTCAGACGATCTTTATCCAGGGGCCACCGCTGGTTGCCTTCCTGGAGGATGAGCATGGCGACTTCGGGCTGAGACATGGGCAATCAGAATGAAAGATGCGAAGGGTGGAACGCGAATGATGCAATGAGGCGGGCGT
>JALXAF010000480.1 GCA_026992375.1 Anaerolineae bacterium | reverse complement strand
AACTCATCGCCGCGGGCGAGGAAGACAGCTCGGCCATCGCCATCGGCGCAGAATAGATAGTTGGTATTCGGTATTGGGTATTGGGCGTTTCGGCATCGACGTCCAGGAGGCCCAATATCCAATATCCAATATCCAATACCCAACACCCAAATATCCCATGACCACCCCAAAAACCCTCTTCGAAAAAGTCTGGGACGCCCATGTCGTCAAGCAGGACGAGGGCGCACCCGCTATCCTTTATATCGACACCCATCTCATCCACGAAGTCACCTCGCCCCAGGCGTTCAACATGCTGCGCGAGCGGGGCCTGACCGTGCGTCGGCCCGACCGCACCTTCGCCACCATGGATCACGCCATCCCCACCCGGCCCGAGCCTATTGAAAACTGGCCCGCGGACGCCCGCACCCAGGTGAACACGCTGCGCCAGAACTGCGAAGCGTTCGGCGTCACCCTATGGGATATCGAAGGCCCGGTGCAGGGCATCGTGCACGTGGTCGGGCCCGAAATGGGCATCACCCAGCCCGGCAGCACCATCGTCTGCGGCGACAGCCACACCAGCACCCACGGCGCATTCGGCGCGCTGGCCTTCGGCATCGGCACCAGCGAGGTCGGGCATGTGCTGGCCACGCAAACCCTGCTGCAACACAAGCCCAAGACCTTCGCTATCAATGTGGAAGGCGAATTGGGCCCGGGCGTCACCGCCAAAGACGTCATCCTGGCCATCATCGCCAAAAATGGCGTGGCCGGCGGCCGCGGCCACGTGTTCGAATACCGCGGCAGCGCCATCGAGAAGCTGGACATGGCCGGGCGCATGACCATCTGCAACATGAGCATCGAAGGCGGCGCCCGGGCCGGCATGATCGCCCCGGACGAGACCACCTTCGCCTGGCTCAAAGGCCGTCCTTACGCCCCGGCAGGCGAAGCCTGGGACGAGGCCGTCGCGTATTGGCGCACGCTGGCCACCGACGAGGGCGCGACCTTCGACCGGGAGATGACTCTGAACGCGGACGATCTGGCTCCCATGGTCACTTACGGCGTCAATCCGGGCCAGGGCGCGCCCATCACCGGGCGCGTGCCCACCCTGGCCGAGCTGGACGATCCCGCCCAACGCCGCGACTTGCAGGCGGCGCTGGCGTACATGGGATTGAAAGAAGGTCAGCCTATGCTGGGCCAACCCATCGACATCGTGTTCATCGGCTCTTGCACCAATAGCCGCATCGAAGACCTGCGCATGGCCGCGAGCGTGGTCGAGGGCAGGCAGGTGGCGGACGGCGTGCAGGCCCTGGTCGTGCCCGGCTCCAAGGCGGTCAAGGCACAGGCCGAGGCCGAGGGACTGGATCGCATCTTCACCGACGCAGGCTTCGAGTGGCGCAACGCAGGTTGCAGCATGTGTCTGGCCATGAACGACGACAAGGCCGGGGCGGGCCAATATGTGGCCAGCACCAGCAACCGCAACTTCCGCGGGCGTCAGGGCCCGGGCTCACGCACCTTTTTGATGAGCCCCCTCATGGCTGCGGCCGCGGCCGTCAACGGGCGTTTGGTGGATGTGCGGGAGATGTTATGAGTCTTCCCCCGCCAGGCGTAAAGCATGAAGATAGAGTGAGTCGCTCAGCCAGAAATTTAGCTCACTTCGCAACCGATCCAAATCAGGCTTGATGGCGTCCACCAGGCCTTCAGCCTTTGCAGCCAAAAGGATGCCGATGATGCCTGTGGGAGTAATACCGAATCGAACAGCCACCTCTCTGCCAAGACGTTCGTCAATCAGCAAGAAGTCGGCGTCAAGCTCTACCGCCAACGCAATGGCCTCTGATTCGCCCAAATCGAGCTCTTGCAAAAAATAGTTCACCAGCGATTGATCTTTCACCGCAACGTGCGAAATCCAGGATGCCTGGAACAATGCCGCTCTGCCTGGTTTCTCCCTCCCGGCAATAACCGTCTCCGCCCACACTGCCTCGGGAATAACGATGTGACCATAGAGCTTTTGCAGCAGGTCCAGCTTATCCAGATCACTCAATGCTATCAACGGAGAGCTGTCGGATACGATAATCACAGCATTCCCATCCGCTTGAGTGCAGCGACATCTTCTTCAAGTTCTTTCACATCATAATGAAGCGGTATCTTTCTGCTGGCCAGTACTTTCATAAATCGAGATGTGCTCAATCCCGCCAAAGTTTTGGCCACGCCCAATGAGATGAGGTCCTCCGCAAAGAGATGCACGGCCAGCTCGATCAGCAATTCCTGGGGCGACAGGCCCGAGGCCCGCAACACCTTGGCTGGCACCACAACGCCCTCCTCCACGCTTTCCCCCGCCGCGGCGTAAACCGGGCCTGCCTCCCGCAATGCAGAAGGGGCCTCGGTTTGGCCCAGGCGGGCCTCCAGCGCCTCGACGCGACGTGTGAGCTCTGCTATCTGTTTCGAAACATCTTCTGCGGCCATCTTGCACGCTCCTGTAGATGAACGATAACGCTACGCCGTCATTTTATCACCAAACATCTTCTCGGCCAACCGCATTCTCACCGGGCGCATGGTTGATGTGCGCGAGACGATCTAGCGAAAGAGGTCTCGCAGCCCTTTGTAAGTCGCCTCGTTTCGTCTTGCAACCCGTCCGATCAGCACGAGTTTCTCATTCTCGAAGACTTTATAGATAACCCGATAGTTCCCTACCCGAATCCGATACACATCCCTCTCTAGCTGCAGAGCTCCAGGTGGATATGGATCATCCGCCAAAGCCATCACAGCCTTTGCAATCCTTTGTAAATCAGATTTCGGTATGCGTTTGAGCTGTTTTCTGACACGCGAACGTGCCGCATCAACTCTATAGGTCATTCTTCTTCGGCCAAAATTTCCGCAACGAGGTCTTCAAAGGCAACGGCATCCCCTGATCGATACTCGATTTCTGCTTCACGCATAATCTGGACGTCTTCTCGATTTTCTGCTATCTCGATCAGCTTCAGAACTAATTTCTCCAGTCGATCAATCCGTTCGACCAATTGACTGTAGGATTCCACAGAAATCCGGGAAGAATTGCTGACAAGTTTCGTGTCCATTTATTTTCTCCTGGTGAAGATAGCGTCATTTTACCACCGCCTCCTTGCATCTACAACTC
>JALXAF010000479.1 GCA_026992375.1 Anaerolineae bacterium | reverse complement strand
CCATGAGCGTGAAGCCTGTTCAACCCCACCGGCACACCGATGAATGCAGCCGCGTGCTGGATCACCTCAGCGACTACATCGATGACAAACTCTCGCCCGAGCTTTGCACGGAATTAGAAGCGCATCTAGCCGAGTGTGAGAACTGCCGCGTGGTGTACGACACCCTGAACAAGACGCTGTATCTGGTGCATCAATTGAGGGAGCAACCGCCCCAATTGCCCGAGGCGGTGGAATTTCGACTCTTTGCTGTAATGAAGCTGGAGCAATTCATCCCCAAAAAGCGAAGATAACCCGACAACCACGCCAAACGTCCGCATTTGCGGGCGTTTTTTATTCTCCGATGAATTGCAGGATCACCCGACGCCGACGGGGGCGCACATCGAACTCGATGAACAGAATTTGCTGCCAGGTCCCCAACGTCAGCCGCCCGTTCACGAAGGGGATGTGAAGATCTGGGCCGATGATGGCCGCCCGCAGATGGCTGTGGCCGTTGCCGTCGCCCCAGCGCAGGTTATGGCGATAGTCCTGCCCGAATTGAGGAGCGACCTGCTCGAAGAATCGCTCCAGATCGGCCAACGCGCCCGATTCATATTCGATGGTGGTGAGGGCGCTGGTGCTGCTGGGCGTGAAGATGGTCACCGTCCCCCGGGTGAGCCCCACGCCGTCCAGAGCCTCTTGCACCTGATGGGTGAGATCGATGAAATCGACGTTGGGCTGGGTGGAAAAACCCAGTTCTCTGGTTTTTACGTGCATGACGCTATCCTCCTGCATCATCGATGACAAGGACTTCCACCATCATGCGCCCGATGAGCGCCTTGCCATAATGCTGGCTGATGAGAATGAAACCGCCGTCGTCGGGCGTGGCCCGTTCATCCATGTGGATGGTTAGCGCGGCTGTGCGGGTTTCGGTGGCCTGTCCGGCAAAGGCTTTCAGCACCTCGTCTTCCGTCTCGACGTTTTTTTCGCGAAAGGTTTGTCCCTTTTCGATGGAGAGATTGATGCGCCCCCGCTGGAGTCGCCTTCGCTCCACCCGGATGTGACGCAGGGTCAACTCATCGGGCAGGCCATAGACGGGGAAATCGAGCGTCGCGCTCTGGCCCGGCTGCAGTTTGATTTGCACGACGTTCCTCTGGGCGATGTTGTTATCGTAACGCACCGCCCATTGGTGCTGGGCCGGATCTTCGGCGGAGCTGAGTCGTGCCAGGATGCGCCGGGGAGCGTGCGCATCGGGTCGCCAGGGCAGTACCGCCACGGCGCTTTCGCCCGGCGGGATGTCGGGAAAGTCCAGCGTTCCCGCCGGCCGCCACATCTCGGGCCAGATGGAGGGCGATGCGGCCGCTGTGAAGAGCTCAGCCTGGACATTGGTGGCGGTCTCCGGGCCTTTGTTCCACGCCCGCACATACACCCAATTCCTCTTTCCGGGGATGGGGGCCTGATGCGCCTCACCGCCATCCTTTTTATGCCGCACCCAGATATCGGGACTGGAGAAGATCAGTCCCCGGCTGGGCGCATCGCCCTCGTCCTCCTCATTATCTCGCAGATAAACGTCAGCCGAGACCAACAATTCGCCAGCGTCGGCGATGACGTTGTATTTTTTCAGAAATTCGTACGGCGCTGTGGCCAGTCCCGGCCCCAATGGATTCTTGAGCGCCCAGGGTTTCCAGGCGTTGCGCAGGATGAAGTAGCCGCCCCCCGGAGCTTGTTCGTCATCCACATAGCCAACCAGAGCCATGGCGTGCGCGCCGATGCTCTTTTCGCCCGGCAAAGGCAGGTTAAGCTTGCCATATTGGCGGGCGGCGCGGCTGCGATACCATGAGTTGTACATGGGGATGGTGATCATCACCGATCTGCCCTGAAGCAACGCCGCTTTCATGCTATCGATGTCATCCGGGCGGAGATGGATGACGCGACGGAGGCGATAGCGCCGGGCCTCCTCCACGGCTCCCTTGGGGGGCGGGCCCTGCCCCTCGTTGTCGGGGGTTGGTCGGGGATTATAAGGCCATGTTTGCTCCCGGGGCGCGCCCGCCTCCACCAGACACTTCATCCCCAAATAGGGATAGGTGCCGCCGACATTGGGCAGCCCGTCGTGTTCCTTGCACCACCAGTAGATGAACTGCTCGGAGAAATTCACCTGTTTGGGATCGAAATCCCCGCCCGAGCGTTTGAGCCGTTGCACTTCCATGAAATCGCGCACAGCCGCGGCGGCGTGGGCCACGCATGCGCCTCGCGCCCCCTGATTGCGGACAGGGGGCAGCTCATCGCTGTAACTCAACGCGGGCGGCGCCGGGGTTTCCCGCGGGATGCGCTCATATTCCACCTCGGCCCGCATGGCCGGAGGCGGCTCCAGCGCCCCAGCTGCATACTCCAGCCCGACAAGCTCCTCATCCGTTTCATCTTCGGCTCCGCGCATCGCACTCAGTTGCCTACGGGCGCTTTTGCTCAATTTGCTCAGGTGCTCCTCATCGGTCTCCAGCAAGGTCGCCAAATGACTGCGGGTGGCGGGCAACTCCGCCAAAGCCAGAAATTCCTGGATGCTGATAATCCAGTGAGAGCGCAACGCCTCCAGTTGCGCCTCGCTCAATTCGGGTGTGCGCTCGATGGGCGCGGGATTTTTGATGGGTTTTGGGGATTCGGGTATGAACATGGCGGGGGAAAAGGGAATGGAGGGAAATGCCAAAAGTATAGCATCCACTAGAATCCTCTGCAAGGCGTTTACAGAAGAGGGGACTTTGGCTTCGTGGAAATCGCTCTGCCGGTTCGCCCAAAGACACGCGCCGCGCTTGCGATGCGTCACACCTTTGGCAAATGTTCCCAAAGACGAATGAAGGTAGTAGAATGGAGGAAAGCGCTCATAACAGGCCGCTCAGGAGAAAGAACATGACCTACGCTGAGACAACCCTTCAATCATTCGATAACACGCCCATATTTTTGCGCACCTGGACGCCCGACGATCAGACGCCGCGGGCCGTTCTGATGCTGGTTCACGGGCTGGCCGAGCACGCAGCCCGCTATCCATATCTCGTCGATGCGTTTTTGAAAAAGGGATACGTGATCTATGGTCACGATCACCGCGGATTCGGCAAGTCAGGAGGCATCCGCGGGCATTGGGAGCACTTCGATGATGTCATCAAGGACATGAAAATGGTGGTGGATCTGGCGAAATCGGAATGGCCCGGTTTGCCATTTGGCATGTTCGCCCACAGCCTGGGCGGCGTTGTAGGCGTGCATTATCTCGCCCGCTATGAAGATCAATTCCGGGCGGCGGTTATCTCTGCGCCCGGTTTCGGGCCCGGGCCAGATCAAAACAAGCTGCTGATCATGCTCACCCCCATCGCCAACCTGATCATCCCGCGCAAACCCCTGGACCGCGGCTCTTCGGAAGAATACACACTCAGTCACGATCCGGCGCAGGCCAGAGCCTGGAAGGCTGATCCATTGGTGCATCCTTACGCCACGCCCCGATTTGGCGTCGAATACATGCGGGCCGCCAGGGAGGCCAAGTCGCTGCTGGCAAAGCTCACCATTCCCATTCTGGTCGTAATGGGCGAGGAGGACGTGACGGTCAGCCAGCGAGATATCTATGAAGCAGTGGCCGCGGCCGGCCCCAACGTGACCTTCCGCGTCTATCCAGGGGCGTATCACGAAATCCACAACGAAATCGAGGAAATCCGCAATCTCATGCTGAAAGAGACGCTTGCCTGGATGGAGGAGAACCTGGAGGACGCAAGCGAATGAGCCCAAATCTCGTGCAAAAACAGTTTGGTGATAACGCCGAACGCTATGTGACATCCAAGGTGCACGCCCAGGGGGCCAGTCTGGCCGAGATGGTTCGTCTGGCGGCCCCGCAGCCCCATTGGCTGGCATTGGATGTGGCACCCGGAGGCGGGCATTCGGCCCTGGCCATCGCCCGTCATGTGCGCCGGGTCATCGCACTGGATATCACGTTTCCCATGCTGCAGGCGGCCCGCACATTCGCCAGCGAACAGGATCAGACGAACATCCGTTGGGTGCAAGGCGATGGCGAACGACTGCCTTTCGATAATGCCCGGTTCGATCTGATCACATGCCGGGTGGCGCTGCACCACTTTCCGCATCAAGCCGCGGCCATCGCCGATTGGGCCCGCTGTCTGAAGCCGGGCGGGCGTCTGGTGTTGGTGGATAACATCGGCCCCAATGATCCCGCAGCCAACGCTTACATCAACGCTTTCGAGAAGTTGCGCGATCCCTCTCACGGGCGGCTTTATCCTCAATCGGAAGTGGCAGAATTCCTTGAACGCGCCGGGCTTTTGGTGATCAGTAGCGCCCACCTCCGCAAGCCCATGGGGTTTCAGGCCTGGATGAACCGTATGCAGGTGAACGCGGCAGATCAGCAACAATTGACGCGTATGCTGTGGGATAGCGATGGCGACGCCCGCGAGTTTCTAAATCCGCGAGGGACGGGCGAGGAGACCACATTCGATCTGTGGGAAGGGCTCTTCCTGGCGCAAAAACCAGCATCCAGTCGCTAGGCATCTTCCGAGACTGCGCACGGAAGACGAGGCCTTTTGGGGCAGCATGTTGCAAGACGTCTGCACCTCCGTCGGGGGATAAAGTCCCCCGGCTAGAAACAGCGCCCCTACGGGGCTAGCCGGATTTACCCGGCGCTGTTTTGTAGCCCGGCGACTTCATCGCCGGGCAGCGGTTGGCCACAAAGATTGAGACTTTTTCTCGATCTGGGTGAGTGAAGCGCCTAACGCATTCCTCACCCAGACTTTGCCCTGCTCAAAACACCGACGCTGATGCCGAGAAAATAGACGGGCGTGAAACGCCGCGCGGGCAATAAAAAACACCAGCCTCTCAAGACTGGCGTTTGAAGGTGCCCCCGCTCCGACTCGAACGGAGACGCCCGGATGGGCACAGGCCCTCAACCTGCCGCGTATGCCAATTCCGCCACGGGGGCGCACCTGACCCCAATTATACGAATGCCAGCCTTGCTTGTCAACATTTGCCTAAATCCATTACAATGAATGTTCAGCGTAATAAAGTGGTGCTTTCACCATTCTCAATCACGAATTCCGTTCAAGTCATTCCCACCCCACCGTTTTTTATGATGCCCCTCCCATTCAACTCTTCCACACAGACGAAACCCCAACAGAGGTCCATCGATCCAACATCCCTGGCGCGTCTGGGGAGGCGTGCATGATCAAGCTTGTACTGGATGCCATGGGGGGCGACTTTTCTCCAGCCGAAACCGTGGCCGGGGCTGTGGATTACGCCCGAGACAGCGGACATACCATCTTCCTCGTGGGACAAAGCGCTGCGATCGAGGAAGAGCTGGCGAAACACGATATTTCGGGCCTGAATCTGCCCGTTGTGGAAGCGCCCGACATCATCTCGATGAGCGAGAAGCCCGCCATGGCCGTACGCCGCAAGAAAAACAATCCCATGGTCGTGGGCATGAAGCTGGTGCGAGATGGCGAGGCGGACGCATTCTTTTCTGCAGGCAATACAGGCGCCGTCCTCACCTCCGGACACATGGTCTTTCGACGCATTCGCGGCGTTCATCGCGCAGTGCTGACAACGCCATTTCCCAACGACAAAGGTCTTCATGTGCTGGGCGATATCGGCGCGAACACCGATTGCAGAGCCGAATGGCTGGTGCAATGGGGGCATCTGCTGGCGATCTACGCCGAAGCTCGCCTGAATATCCAAAGCCCGCGCGTGGCTTTGCTTTCCAACGGCGAGGAGGAGGGCAAAGGGAATGATCTAGTGCGAGAAACGCAGGCGCTCATGGCTGCCGAAAAAGACCTGAATTACATCGGCGTTGTAGAGCCCAAAGAGATGATGGCGGGCGAGGCGGATGTGGTGGTGGTCGACGGTTTTACGGGCAATGTCATCATCAAGACATCAGAAGCCATCGCCAAATATCTGCTCAATGTGCTCAGACAGGAGATCTTGGCCCGTCCCCTGGCCAAGGCGGGAGCAGCTCTGGCCAAACCCGCTTTCAAGGCTGCTGGCGCTCGGCTCGATGACAAGGAATATGGGGCGGGCATGTTGCTGGGCCTCAATGGGCTTGTGACGATAGGCCATGGCCGGGCGAAGCGGGACGGCATCTATTTCGCACTCAAAGCAACTGCGCAACTGGTCGATGCAAATATCTTGCAAAAAACGCAAGCGAAAATCGAAACATTGATGCAACAACAATCGGAACGAGGTGACGCTTCATGAGTGACTCGATCTCAAGAGAGCAGCTTATCGAATTGACAAAACGGCTGCAAGAGACTCCTGCTTCGGTGCGCGAATTGCTTCTACACACCATCGAAGCAATCCAGTCCCCCAATGTTCATCCAGTCGAGGCGGCCGAGAGCGTCCTGCGTCGAACCAGGAATTTATCTGCCGATGTCATCGAGCAGGCATTGCATCTGGCCAGCGAAGGCGTGCGACGCCGCGTGGTGGTAACGGGCATTGGCGTCCTGACAGCGGTGGGGCAAAGCGTCTCGGAGATGTGGGAGAATATGCTGGCGGGGCGTTCTGGCATCGACTACGTGACCCTATTCGATGCGTCGCCTTACCCCACCCGGATCGCCGCCGAAGTGAAGAACTGGGACCCAAGCCGCTACATCCCCCGCAAAGAAGCCCGGCGCATGGCTCGGTGCTCGCAATTCGCCGTGGGCATGGCTGAACAGGCGCTGGAAGACGCGGGCCTGTCCACTTTGGGGAATTTGGGAGACAGGGTGGCCACTGTCATCGGCACGGGTCTGGGTGGATTCGATATCTACGAAAAAGGGTTGCTCGATGCAGCCCGGCGCAGCAGCTTCAGAATTAGCCCCATGACCGCCATTGGCGGTTTGCCCAATATGCCCGCGTTTTTCATCAGCCAGCGATTTGGCGTAAAAGGCCCGTTGAACACAATCGTGACGGCATGCGCGGCTGGCACGCAGGCCGTGGGCGAAGGAATCGAGATTATCCGCCACGGCTATTCGGATATCGTCGTGGCTGGCGGCGTCGAGGCGCTGATTGGAGATATGTTCTTTGCCGGATTTTCAGCCATGAAAGCCATCAGCACGCGGAACGATCCGCCCCAGAAAGCCAGCCGTCCCTTCGACGCCAACCGGGATGGATTTATCATCGGCGAGGGGGGCGCGGTGCTCATCCTCGAAGAGCTGGGACACGCGCTGGCCCGCGGCGCAAAAATCTACGCCGAACTCATTGGACATTCCGCCTCGGCGGACGCGCATCATGTGGCGGCTCCGCATCCCGAAGGCGAGGGCGCTCAGAATGCGATGCGCTGGGCCATGGAGGACGCGGGCATCCAGCCAGAAGATGTGGACTACATCAACGCACATGGCACCAGCACTAGGCTGAATGACAAGACCGAAACATACGCCATCAAGAAGGTGTTCGGCGAACACGCCTACAATCTGGCCGTCAGCTCCACCAAATCCATGATCGGGCACGCTTTTGGCGGCGCAGGAGCCATCGAAGCGGCGGTGCTCGCCCTCAGTGTTCAGAACGACATGCTGCATCCCACCATCAATTACGAAACGCCCGACCCCGAATGCGACCTGGATTATGTGCCCAATCAGGCGCGATCCCAGCAGGTCGATATTGGCCTCTCGAACTCTTTTGGCCTGGGCGGCCAGAACGCCTGCCTAGTTATGAAAAAGTATACGGGATGATCGCTCTCCGCACGATCTGAACACGCCAACCCTCTCTCATCATTCTTCTCCCAACTTATGCGCATCTATACGAACAACGATCTCATTATCAAAAGAGGAAAACTCGGCCGCAGGCTCAGCATGGCGGGGCTTATCATTCTTGGCCTGGGCATGTTGGCTTCCTTCGCCCCAGGCATGATCCAAAAATGGATCGATGGCGGCAATTCGCTGGCCCAAAACCCATTCATCATCTGGATATACAACGGCGGCTGGCTGTATCTATCGATGGGCGCTTTGATCCTCGGCTTCATCCTGGGACAAATCGGCAACGCTTACATGCGCCGTTTTCTCAAACCCCGCCGTCCCGACGCCGTCATCGCCCAGGCGCTCAAGGGCTTCGATGATCGCAATCGGCTGTATGTCTGGGCCAGTCCCATCGATCTTGTCTTCGTCGGGCCCGCGGGCGTTTTCGCCATCGCCACCCGCGATATCGCCGGGCAAATAACCTTGCGGGACGGCAAGGTTCATACACCTTTCTCCTTCAAAAAGCTGCTTACATTCTTTGGCGGCGAGGAAGGAGGACGCCCGTTGGATGAGGCGAAAGAGGATGCGGAAAAGCTAGAACAGTGGCTCCGAAAACAAATTGGCGAAGATGAAAATATCAACGTCAGACCTCTGGTTATTTTCACCGATGACAACGCCAAACTAAACGTCGAAGATGTGGATGTGCCGGTGCTGCAATACAAACAGTTGAAATCATTTCTGCGCGGTCAACTCAAGAGTAAATCCATCAACAAAAAGATATTGCGACAAGTCATCGAGGCAATGGACGCTTACGCCGAACAATCGGGCGCTACGACAAACGCGCCCGTGGAGCCCTAATCTATCCATCGTGGCCCGGATGTCGTAGTCAATATTGAAGGGATAGTTTTCCCCTTTCCAGCCTCCCTTTACGCCCCCACCCCACTCCTTTCCTCTACAAGGCGCCAGCCGAAGCGGAGAAAGACCGGGAGGGGTTTTCGTCCGCCATGCGAAACAAGATTCTTTTGCTCCTACTCCTTACGGGGAGCATGTTTGGCGCCTTCGCGTTAGCTCGCGGGGCAGGTGCGCTTGCCCAACAGCCCATCGGCTATACAGAGCTGATAATCAACGGTGATATGGAAATGGATGAGGGATGGACCTTTCCCGTCACCGCGAAGCAAGGCGGATATAGCACGGATCGTTATTTCAGCCCGGTGCGCAGCGCCCGCCTGGGCATTGTTTCGGGCGAAAACAAATACGCCTACTCCTCCATGAACCAAAGTGTGGATATCCCCGCGCTTGCGCCGGGCGGCTCTCTGGTTCTCAGTTGGATAGCGTTTTCCCTCAGCCAGCCGCCTGATAGCCAAGATTTTCAATACGTCCAAATTCGCGACGCCGCGGGGACATTGCACACGATTTGGCGAGGAACCAGAAATGACACGCAATGGCTTTCATGCAGCTACGATGTGCGGGCCTATGCGGGCCAGCGCGTTACCCTCTATTGGGGCGTTGCAAATGATGGCTGGGGCGGGATAACCGCTATGTATGTGGATGACGTCAGCCTGATATGGAGCAACTCTGCGCAAAACGCGATGAATGATTGTGCTCTCATCTCGGTTACGCCAACGCCCGTGACGCCCATCGCCACGCCCACCGTTACGCCATCTCCAACGCCAACGCCTTCCCCCACCCCTTCCGCCCCGCCTTGCCGGCAGCTCATCCAAAACCCCGGTTTCGATGGCGGCTATGACCATTGGACGCAGAATCTTTATCTCATCGCCCCCTATCGGGATGAAACGGGCCAGGAGCACGAAGGAGCCTGGTTCGGCGGTGCGGAGTATGTCCATCAATATCTTTATCAGGATGCGATCATCCCTGCCGGCAGAACCGCCGCCCGGCTCAGCCTGTTATGGGCGTTTGATCCGGCGGAGGGCCTGAGCGCGGGCGACGCCCTCACCATCACCCTGCATAATACTGATGACGCGATTCTGACCACATTGCTGATCATCGACAAGGATAGCGCACCTCGCCGCTGGCAAACAGCCGAATTCGATCTCAGCCCCTACATTGGGGAGACGGTCCGCTTCCATGCCCAGGCGACCACCAGCGACGCCGTATCATCCTGGTATCTCGATGATATTCAGCTTCACAACTGCGCATCGCAAGAACATGTCACCTATTTGCCGCGGGTGGTGAAAAAATAGGCGTCCCGGGCGCCGACGAGGCCTCAGCCACACCCGGTGCATCGTATTTGAAATTGCCAACACAGAAAGACGAGATTTGATGAGACCATAACGCACAACAGCTATTCCCCGATGGCTCGCGTCTCCCAGGCCACCAATTTCAAATCGGCATCATAGAGAAAGACCATCTCCTGCGGCGGGCCGTGGGGATCGATGACGTAAGGAAAAAAGATGGCGTCAGCCTGAGGAATAGGCAGATGGGGGACATCCTCCACGCGGAACCACTGCAACCGCCCCTCTCGCCCGTCTCCAACCTCATCGCCATCCTCCACCTGGGTGCGATAGACGAACATGAGCCATTGCCAGTTGGGATCGGGGGAGAGCTCGGTGATGACGGCCCGCAGTTCGGGATGCACCGCGCGCAGGCCCGTCTCCT
>JALXAF010000478.1 GCA_026992375.1 Anaerolineae bacterium | reverse complement strand
GCGTCCCGGGTGTCCATTAGCAGATGCACGATGAGCATGGGACCCGCGGGCGTGTCGGGCAGCTTGCGTACCTGCAAATCCAGAGGGCCGCCGCCCAGCTTGCGGATGGTGGGATGCAGATGGTCGAGTTTGGCCAGCAGTTCGGACTTGAGGGCCTCGATGCGGATGATGGCCGCGTCGGGGTAGGGCACATCCAGCAGTTGGATCTGGCCGATCATGACGGGGCGGGTGCTGCCGGTGCTGAAACCGCCTCCCGCCCGGGCGATTTTGGCGGCGTGGGCCATGGCCGCCACCACCGAAGGCTCCTCGATGACCAGAGGCATGAACAGCTCCTCGCCGTCGATGATGAAATTGGGGGCGATGGCGAAAGGCAGGGCGTACACCCCGACCGCGTTCTCCACCAGCACATCTGCGTCGGCCGCGGTGACGCCGCCCGCGAGGGCTTGCAGGTCTGCGGGCGAGAGTTCGGCCAGCTCGGCCAGGAGCTGCTGGCGTTCTTCGATGCCGAGTTTGTAAAAACCGGGAAAGCGGGAGGATTTGGTCATGGGGCGAAGGGGGAGCGCCTTATCGATGGAATCCTTGCTCGCTGGGCGAGAGATTGTCTCACGCAAAGGCGCAAAGCCGCAAAGGAAAAGAGAGGCAAAGGAAAGCTTAGCGTCTCGGCGATCCTTCCGCGAGGCCTTCACTTCGTTCAGGACAGGCTCTGGACATGCTTTGCGTGAGAACAGTTTTTGGGATTCTGGCTGGGCCTGATTAGGGGGTGTCGTGGGCGTATTACATAAAAAAGCCCACACGGGGGTGTGGACGAGCCTCAGAACATGGTAATCATACCACAATCGGGCTATCAAAAGCTATCTTTTTTCAGTCGGCAATTGTAACCATCCACGTGGCGAGGTCGAAAACCACGAAGATATGAGGACATGAAGGTGCGACGGGAAAACGAGGCAAAGAAAACCCTGGCGCCTTGGCGATCCTTTGGTGAGGTCCTTCACTTCGTTCAGGATGGGTTCAGGACATGCTTTGTTCGAGATCAATTTTGGAGTTTCGGCTTGTGCGGGTTAGAAGTTATGAATATAGCGTGAAACGCCGCTCTTGCGCAGAACAATGGACGCGGCGCGCCCCAGATCATGCCCGAGTGGCGGCCTCGAGCAGCTTTTGGATGCGCTCCACCATCTGCGCCGGATCAGGATGGAAGCCCTCCAGCAGCAGCGCATCTTCGTAAAGCTGTTCGATGGCCGTGTCGACGATGTCATCGGGCTCGCCCGCGGCCACGCGGCGGGTGAGGTTGGCGACGATGGGATGCCCGGGGTTCAGCTCCAGCACCATCTGCGGCGCGCTGAAGTCATCCTCCATCAAACGGCGCACCCTCTGAATGCCGGTGTCGATGACGCCTTCGGGCGCAGCAAGTCGGGCGGGGGCCGAAACCAGAATGCGGCTGGGGCGCACGTCCGAGATTTTGTCGCCCAGCACCTCTCGGGCCCGAGCAGCCAGCTTCTCGAAGTCCTCGCCGGGCTTGGGCGGTTGCGCCTCATCGCTTTGCTCCGGCGCTTTGATGTCGGCCCGATCCACGTTCTGGAACTCGAACTCCTCATACTTGCCGATAGCCTGGGGCAGAAACGCATCCACCGGCTGGTCGAAGTACAGCACCTCGATGTTCTCCTTGCGGAAGTATTCCAGATGAGGGCTGCGCTTCATTGCGGCTAGGCTTTCGCCCGTGATGTAGTAGATGACCTTCTGCTCGGGCCTGGCCCGCGCGATGTAATCCGCCAGCGAGATGAGCTCATCCTCGCTCCGGGTCGAGTAAAATCGAAGCAGGGGAACCAGCTTCTCCTGATCCTTGAACTCGGTGGTGACGCCTTCTTTGATGAAGATGCCGAACTCTTGCCAGAATGCCTTGTACTTCTCGGGCTCCTTCTCCGCCATCTCGGCCAGCGCGTTCAGCGTCTTGCGGGTGAGCAAGGACTTGATTTTGCTGAGAACGCGGCTGCTTTGCACCATCTCCCGACTCACGTTCAGGGGGATGTCTTCGGAATCGACCACGCCCTCGATGAAGCGCAGATAGCCGGGCAGCAGGTCCTTGTTGCGATCCTGAATGCGGATTTTACGCGAGTAGAGGCGCAGACCGTAATCCTGTTTCAGGCCCAGCAAGGTGCGATCGAGCTTGCCGGGGATGAAAAGCAACGCGTACACCTGCACCGGCGCATCGGTCTGCACATGGATACGAGTCAGCGGGTCCTCGAAGGCCAGGGTGAGCTGCCTGTAGAACTCGTTGGCCTCCTCATCCGAAACCTGCGAGGGCGATTGCCGCCAGATGGCCTGCTGGCGGTTCACCGGCGTCTCCTCATCAGTTACATAGATGGGGAAGGTGACGAAGTCGGAGTATTTGTGGATGATATTCTTGATGCGCCAGGCTTCGGCGAACTCCAGGGCATCCTTCTTGAGTTTGATCTCGATGGTCGTGCCGCGGTCGGATTTTTCTGTGGGCATGAGCTCATAAGCGTCGTCGCCCGTAGAAACCCATGTCCAGGCCCGCTCGTCGGGGCGATAGGAGCGGCTGGTGACGCGAACCTCGTCGGCCACCATGAACACCGAATAGAACCCCACGCCAAACTGCCCGATCTGATCGATGGCCTCGGGCGATTGCTGCTGCTCTTGTAACGCGTGGATGAATTGGGCCGCGCCCGAATGAGCGATGGTGCCCAGATTCTCCACCAGCTCATCGTGCGTCATGCCCACGCCCGTGTCGCTGATGGTCAGCGTCCCATTTTCGGGATCGCCAGTGATGCGAATCGCCAGCTCCGCGTCCGGGTCCAACACCTCGCGATTCGTCAACATCTCGAATTTCATCCGGTGCAACGCATCGGACGCGTTGGAGATGAGCTCGCGCAGGAATATCTCCCGCTGGGAGTAAAGGGAATGGACGAGGATGTCCAGCAATTGCTTGATCTCGGTCTGAAATTTTCTGGTCTCTCTGGTTTCTTCCTGAGCCACTGTCGTGGTCATGGGCTATTTCCTCCTACATTGAAATAGAACGTAACTACTAAGGTAGGCCTGCTGAGCCAACGTTCAAGACAGCGTTCGTCAGTTTTGCAGCCTTGGCCGCTGGGCGTGGC
>JALXAF010000477.1 GCA_026992375.1 Anaerolineae bacterium | reverse complement strand
TTTTCAATTGCTGATATGTCAGCGCAAAGACGAACGCTACCGATACCGCTGTTGCATGCCATGTCAGGGGCAGTCCCATCAACATTATCAATGCACCCGTCAGATACATGGTGGGGACGATGAAGAGTAGAGGGAGCGTCAGATATCTCTTGCTGTCTGGCGTAGTGAATAACATAACTCAATTAGTTGTTTGCCTCGTTTTCTTCCTTAACTGGATTGGGACGAGATGACGTAACTTTTTTCCCTGGGCCGGAGACTTCGTCAGTTTTTTTTGATATGATTCGCTGCAACCAGATTTTTATCCGTCCGCTCAAGGTTGGTCCACGGTTTCTGGCTCGTATGGCCTGCTCCTCGTCGAAGGGGATGGGATAGGGATCGACATCCAGGATTTTTGCGTGGGCGTATGCCAGAATCACCTTGAGGGTTGCCAGGGTGGGAGCGGCCAGGAAGATGCCGAGAATGCCCGCGAAGCTGGCTCCGATGACCACGCCCACCAGCACCACCATGGGATGCAACTCCAAGGCGCTGCCCATGATGCGAGGAACAATCAGCACATTTTCGGCCTGCTGGATGAGCGCGTAGGCGATGATAGTGATGAAGGCGAAGGTGAGATTGTCCACGGGAAGCACTGATGAGCCCAGCGTCATCGCCAAGATGACGGCGGGGATGGCTGCGATGATAGGTCCGATGGTGGGCACAGCCTCCATCACCCCAGCGATGATAGCCAACGCCAGGGGGTTTGGCAGCCCGATCATCACGCCCACGGCCAGGGTGACGCCGCCAATCACCAATGAAAGGGTGAGCTGGCCACGGAAGAAAGCGTGCCACACTCGGTTGATGCGATAGCCCAACTCGCTCATCTCGGGCAGATATTCGGGTTTGATCAGCGATTTTGCCCAGGGCTTGAGCTTCCACCCATCCACCGTGATGTAGAATGTGTAAAAGATCATCAAAAAGAATGAGAACAGCAAGGAGAGGGTTCGTCCCACCAGCGATGTCAGCCAGCCTCCCAGTCCGCTGATGACTCCTCCCGCCGCGGTGATGGCTTGCTGCAAATACGCCATGATGTCCTGGATATCGGGCACATAAACCCCGCCTTCGCTCGGGTTGACGATATCGCCCAAATCGTTGATGATGCCGGTCATGTCGATTTTGAACCCGAACAGATTGATGATGCGGGAATGCACTAACCAATCGTTGAATAATTCCAGGCCCTTGACCATCGCCTGCAAGAGGCTGTCAGATAATTGCAGGAATTGTCGCAGGAGCATGGGCAGGAGGATGGCGGGGATAACGATGATGATGGTGATGGCTATCAGCAGGGCGATGATGGCGGCCATCCATCGCGGCATTTCATGCTCATGCAACCAGTTGACGATGGGTTGCAGCAGATAAGCCAGCAGCGCGGCCACCACCAGCCAGGCCAGCGCAGATCGGGCGTAGTAAATCAGCGCACCCAGAAGCGCCACGATGCCCAAAATGGCCCAGCGCTTGGTTTCGGGCGACCAGTTGGGGCGGGGGGATGGCATCGTTGTCATAGCGGGATGGTTGATGGGCGTATCGTCCATGGTCTGTCGTCTCACATATCGTAACTGCTCAGGTAGCCTGATTCGGCCTGGAGAATGTCTTGCCACGAAGGCTCGAAGGAACGAAGACACGAAGAAAGTCCTTATTTCTCACCCTTCGCGCCTTCGTGTTGTCGTGTCTTCGTGGTTTTTGGCCTTGCTACGTTAGTAGTTACCACATATCTCACATTGCCGCCGGTCGATAGCGGTTGGTGATGGGTAGGCGGCGATCCTTGCCAAAGGCTCGCACCGTGATCTTCACGCCCGGCGCGGCCTGCCGCCGTTTGTATTCGTTGCGATCCACCATGCGGATGATCCGGGCCACCAGCGCCGGATCGTAGCCCGCGGCAGCGATCTCTTCCGGGCTGCGATCTTCCTCGATGTACATCTCCAGGATGGCGTCCAGGATGTCGTAGGGCGGCAGGCTGTCGGTGTCGAACTGATCGGGGCGCAACTCGGCGCTGGGGGGCTTGGTGATGATGTTATCGGGGATGAGGTCGCGCCCGGCCCGGTCGTTGCGCCAGCGGGCCAGCTCCCACACCAGGGTCTTGGGCACGTCCTTGATCACCGCAAAGCCGCCCGCCATGTCGCCGTACAGCGTGGCATAGCCCACCGCGTTCTCGCTCTTGTTGCCCGTGCTCAACAGCATCCAGCCGAATTTGTTGGAAAGCGCCATGAGGATGACGCCCCGCAGCCGGGCCTGGATGTTCTCCTCGGCCACGTTGAACTCGGTGTTGGCGAAGGGATGGTCGGGGGGGCCGTTGAGCGTATCCAGCATGGCCTGGAAGGGTGCCTCGATGGGCACGATGAGCGTGCGGATGCCCAGATTTTCGGCCAGTTGGCGGGCGTCGCTTTTAGAATGCTCGGAGGAGAAGCGGGAGGGCATGCTCACCCCTACCACGTTCTCAGGCCCCAGCGCATCCACGGCAATGGCCGCGGTGAGTGCGCTGTCGATGCCGCCGCTGAGGCCCAGCACCACCTGATTGAAGCCGTTTTTGCGCACGTAGTCCCGGGTTCCCGTCACCAGGGCCGCGTACACCTCGCCCGCGGCGTCCGGGGCCGGCGCGATGTGACTGGTGCGGATGGGACGGGCATCGGGCAGCCCTCGGCTGATCCCTCCGCCTCGCACGATGTAAAATTCCTCGCCCTGCTCCTCCAGCGCCCGCAGGTTCTCCCGGCTCTGGCGATAGCGGGGATCGTGCAGGCGGCGGCGGAAGACCTGGTCCAGGTCGATATCCACCACGATGAGAGCCTCCTCGAAGGCGGGCCCCCGGGCAAGCAGCGCACCGTCCGGGCCGTAGACCAGGCTACGCCCGTCGAACACCAGCTCATCCTGGCCGCCCACCAGATTACAGTAGGCCACGAACGCGACGTTGTCCGCGGCGCGGGTGGCCATCATTCGCTCCCGGGCAGCGCCTTTGCTCCGGGCGTAGGGCGAGGCCGAGATGTTCAGCAGCAGCTCAGCGCCCAGCAGGGCCTGCCACTGGGGCGGTCCGCCCGGATACCAGATGTCTTCGCAGATGCTGACGCCCACCCGGTCGGGCCCCAGC
>JALXAF010000476.1 GCA_026992375.1 Anaerolineae bacterium | reverse complement strand
ACGCGGTAATACTCATCCAGCCACCGCAGCCAGTCCATAGCTAAACCCCACAGAATCCCGACCGAGGGATTGAAACTGTTTCGCAACGCCGCGCACGTTGATGAGCATGTTCGGCTAAACCCCACAGAATCCCGACCGAGGGATTGAAACTCTTCACTGACGCCAAGAGTCAGGCCCAGGCCATCGTGCTAAACCCCACAGAATCCCGACCGAGGGATTGAAACGTCTGATGATTTGCAAGAAGTCATCAAGACGATGACGGCTAAACCCCACAGAATCCCGACCGAGGGATTGAAACTGCAGCCACCCCTCGCTGTTTTTCCTCCCCTCCCGCTGCTAAACCCCACAGAATCCCGACCGAGGGATTGAAACAGCAGTAATGCTCTCCGCGGTGATTTTCCCCCCATCGAGCTAAACCCCACAGAATCCCGACCGAGGGATTGAAACCATCTATTCCATACCTCCCTGGTCGAACGCCGAAATGCTGCTAAACCCCACAGAATCCCCACCGAGGGATTGAAACTTTTCCATCGCCTCGGGCTTCTCGCTGCCTCGACTGCGGCTAAACCCCACAGAATCCCGACCGAGGGATTGAAACGTACAACCTACTGCTGGCGTACTACAACAACAACGGCTTGGCTAAACCCCACAGAATCCCGACCGAGGGATTGAAACTGGCATATGTACCACATACTCAGGCATCTGCGCTTTCATCGCTAAACCCCACAGAATCCCGACCGAGGGATTGAAACAACTCCATCGCCCGCGACGATGGGAACCGCGCTTGGTGGCTAAACCCCACAGAATCCCGACCGAGGGATTGAAACTAGTGTCATGTCTCAGAGATATATTAAAGCACAAAAAGGCTAAACCCCACAGAATCCCGACCGAGGGAT
The DNA here is from genome assembly GCA_026992375.1 of Anaerolineae bacterium. Lineage (GTDB taxonomy): Bacteria > Chloroflexota > Anaerolineae > J102 > J102 > M2005. The sequence goes on along the minus strand of JALXAF010000476.1, from coordinate 9,407 downwards.
TGAAACGAGCCATTCAAACCATGCAATGAGGCGGCCCCGCGTCGCTAAACCCCACAGAATCCCGACCGAGGGATTGAAACTACTGAAAAGGAATTTGCGCCCGCTGGCCCTATTGCTAGCTAAACCCCACAGAATCCCGACCGAGGAGGGTAGGACCTCAAAACAGAGGTTACGTTGAGGTTACGCAGAGGTTATGTTTTAACTGAGCCGTTAGATATGAGGTTACGTTTTTGCGGAATGGTGAGGACGCCGCCCCCGAAGAGCGCTTAACAAACCGAATTTGGGGAATGTGGGCTCACAAGCCCAGTTCTATCCGTCGTTGGCGGATGCGGTGATAGACCCGGAGATTGATGAGCACGTAGATAAGGGCGTTCATGTTGGCAATGGACCAGGCGTTGCGCAGATTAGGTCGCTCGATGCCCGATTCCAGTATGTAGCGGTGAGCGATGATTGAAACCAGCCCAGCAGGTGACCTGGATTCCGGGCCAGCGCAGGCAAGTAAAATTGAGGATTGGCTTCGGGCGATCTCCTTTTCACCGCCGTTAATGGCAACATAGTTTGAAAAACAGCAGGCGACCAGGATACAATAGGACGACTCGCTACGATCTGCCTCCTTCTCGGCGAAAATCGGGGCTTCGCAACCCAATTCTAGCCCGACCGGAGGTGACATGGCTAATCATTCGTTGAAACGAAATCAGGGTCCGTTCAGATTCCGTTCAAGCGGAACCTTGCATTTCCATGGTGCTACCCTCGTAATGGATGACGCTTAAAGTGAGAAACACGCTGATTTCATCTTTAATTGTTATTCTTTGAGCACTGAGCGTTGCCAGTAGCAGCATGACTCCAGACATGGCCAACAGCTTTTTTGTTTCAGATAACGTCTATCGATCGATTATGTCCGAACACGTTTATCTGCTAAAAGAATACGAAGCCGTCGATGGCGCTCCCATCGAGGCCCGACCATTTTTCGTCAGCGAAGACCTGGTGGCCGTGCTGGTGACCATGCAGCCCCGCGCCCGCGTGCCCGAGCACATCCACGAACACCACGACGAGATTTTCGACGTTATCCGGGGAACAGGCGTATTCTATCTCGATGGCGAAGCCATTCGATTCGAGCCTGGGATGACCATTGTGGTGACGGCGGGCGTGCGGCATGGGTTGCAGGCGGGCGATGAGCCCTGGGTGCTGCGAGAAACGGTGCATCGTCATGTTTACGCCCGCAAAGCCATCAAGCGAGCCATCAAAAAACGATTGTGATGATCGAAAAAGCCCCGAAGTCGCAACTCCGGGGCCTTGCTTTGTCTTGATGACGCGGTCGAGGTTTAGTGGTGATGATGGCCGCCGCTGTGCACATGGCCGTGGGCGATCTCATCAGGCGTGGCGGGACGGATGTCCACGACCTTGACGTCGAAATGCAGGGTCTCGCCCGCCAGAGGATGGTTGAAGTCAACAACCACGCCCTCGGGGCGAATCTCGGTGACATACACCTCGAAGATCTGGCCGGTGGTGGTGTCGCTCATCTCCAGCGCCATGCCCGGTTCGACTTCCATCTCGGGAGGGAAGGCGTCTTTGGGGATGATCTGGGTGGCGTTTTCGTGGCGGGGGCCGTAAGCGTCCTCGGGAGCCACGGTCACCTGCTTGGATTCTCCCACGCTCATGCCGGTGAGTTCACTCTCCAGGCCCGGAATGAGGTTGTTATGGCCGTGCAAATACTCCAGGGGCTCCATGCCCTCGGAGGAGTCGATGACGTTGCCCTGGCTGTCGGTCAGGGTGTAATCGATGGAAACAACATCGTCCTGCTGGACGGTCTTTTTTTCGTCGCTCATGGGTGAAAACAATCCTTTTTGTAATGGAATGGAAATTGGGCAAAAGAAAACCGCCGGAAACTGCTTGGCGGTCATGTAGGCTGCGATGTCACAACATGCCCGATGGGCAGAGCTAACTATACCCTACTTTTGAGCAATCGCCAAACTCCCCCAGCAGGGCGGGATGATTGTATAATGAAAAGCACTACTAAGGTGTAGCCACCACTTTTTGCCACGAAGACACGAAGAAAGGGGAAGGCACGAAGTATTTTTCTTTATTTTCCCTTCGTGTCTTCGAAAAACTTCGAGCCTTCGTGGCTTTTGGCGACTTAAAGTCAAGTACGTTAGCTGTTACAATGAAAAGATATGAGTTTGCTGACCGTCCAAAACCTCGCGATGTCTTTTGGCCCGCTGGATGTCTTCCAGGGGGTGAATTGCGTCATCTCCCAGGGCGACCGTATCGGGCTGGTGGGGCCCAATGGTGAGGGCAAAACCACTCTGTTGCGGATTTTGGCGGGCGAGATAGAGCCCAGCGCGGGCAAAGTGCACCGTCGCCGGGGCCTCACCATCGGCCATCTGCCCCAGATTCCGCCCGAGCCGGGCGACAAGACCCTGTGGCAGGACATGCTGGAGGTTTTCAGCGATCTCATCGCCGAGGAGAAGAAGCTGGCAGAGCTGGAAGGGCGCATGGCTGATCCTGATCCCGCGGTGGCCGAGGCCGCGCTGGATGCCTACGCCTGCCGTCAACACGCGTTCGAGGCCCGGGGCGGCTACGACTATCCCACCCGCATCAAGCAAACCCTGACCGGCCTGGGCTTCAAGCCCGAAAGCTTCGATCAACCCCTGGCCCAGCTCAGCGGCGGTCAGCGCACCCGGGCGCTGCTGGCCAAAATCCTGCTGCAACAACCCGATCTGCTCCTGCTGGACGAGCCTACCAACCATCTCGATCTGGCCGCCATCGAATGGCTGGAGAGCGTGCTCCTCAAATGGGAGGGCGCGATGGTGGTGGTCTCTCACGACCGTTATTTTCTGGACAAGGTGATGACCCGCATCTGGGAGATGATGTGGGGCACGCTGACGATCTATCGGGGCAATTACAGCGCCTATCTGCTGCAGCGAGCCCAGCGCCTGGAGCAGATGCGAAAGGAATACGAGGCCCAGCAGGCCCTCATCGCCAAAGAGACCGACTACATCCGCCGCAACATCGCCGGACAGAACAGTCGCCAGGCCAAGGGGCGCCGCACCCGGCTGGAGCGGCTGCTGCAACGCCAACGCCTGACCCCGCCCAAACAGCGCCAGACCATGCGCTTGCAGATGGTCAGCCGCATCCGCAGCGGCGAGCTGGTGCTGGCCAGCGAGAATCTGGCCGTAGGCTACCGGGCCCGGCCCCTGCCTCCGGTGCGCCGCCAGCGCTCGGGAGGCTATGTGTACGAAGCGCCCGCGCCCCCCGCACCCGACGATCTGCTCCTCTTCCGGGCCGACGACCTGCTCCTCAAGCGGGGGGAGCGTGCGGGCCTGGTCGGGCCCAACGGCTCGGGCAAAACCACCTTCATCCGCACGTTGCTGGGGGAAATTTCGCCCCTGGAGGGCAGCCTGCGGGTGGGAGCCAGCGTGCGCATCGGCTATCTGGCCCAGGTGCAGGAGGGCCTTGTGCCCCAAATGACGGTGCTGGATTCCCTGATGCAGGCGGACCCCAAACTGACCATCGGCGAGGCCCGGGCCTTTCTCGCCCGTTTCCTCTTCACCGGCGATGACGTGTTCAAGACCATCGACACCCTCAGCGGCGGCCAGCGCAGCCGTCTGGCGCTGGCCCGGCTCAGCCGTCAGGAGGTCAACTTCCTGGTGCTGGACGAGCCTACCAACCATCTGGATATCGAATCCCAGGAAGTTCTGGAGGCGATGCTGCGGGATTTCAACGGCACGGTGCTGCTGGTCTCCCACGATCGCTATCTCATCGACAGCATCGCCACCCAGGTTTGGGCCATCGATGTGAACGAAAAGCGGCTGCGGGCCTGGGAGGGCAATTATTCCGCCTACATCGCGGCCCGCGAAGCGGCCAAAACAGGCGAAAAAGCGCTGACCGAGACCAAAGCAGCGAACAAGCGTCATCGCGAAAAATCGAAAGAGGCCCGACGCAAACGCAAGGAGGAGGAAAAACGCCAGCAAGAGGCGCAGGCCCTGGAAGATCGCATCCACGCCCTGGAAAAAGAGATGGACGCCATCACCCGGGAGCTGGAAACGGCCAGCCTGGCCCAGCAGGTGGATGAAGTCCAGCGTCTGGGCGAACGATATCAGGCGATCGAGCGAGACCTGGAAAAACTCATCGAGACCTGGGCCGCCCTGGTGTGATACAATGGCCGATGCGTGAAACGCGATGACTCACGTTTTGCGAACTCCCGACTGACTCCCCAATTATCTTATGCCCCCAGAATCCCATTCTCGCCCCATCATCATCGGCCTCACCGGCAACATTGGCGTCGGCAAAAGCGCGGTGCTGGCTATGCTGCGCAGGTTGGGCGCCCATACCATCGACGCAGACAAGGTGGCCCACAACGTGATGCTGCCCGGCGGTCGGGCCTATGACGCGGTGGTCGCAGCCTTTGGCCCCGCCATCCTCCTGTCCGACAGCGAGATCAACCGCCGCCAGTTGGCCAACATCGTCTTCGCTAACCCCGAAAAACTCGCCCAACTGGAAGCCATCGTGCATCCGGCGGTGGAGCAGGCTGTGCAGGATGAGATTGATGCGGCCGATGCGCCCGTCGTCGTCATCGAGGCCATCAAGCTGCTGGAGGGCGAGCTCAAATCCATCTGCGACGAGATCTGGGTGGTGACTGCGCCCGAAAAGGTGCAGATCGCCCGACTGATGGAAGATCGCGGCATGACCAAACAGGAAGCCCGCCGCCGGATGCGCTCCCAGAGTCCGCAGGACTGGAAAGCCGCCCAGGCCGATGTTGTCATCGTCAACGACAGCGATCTGGTCGCGCTGGAGGCCCGGGTGACTCGGGCCTGGGAGGAGATGATGGCGCGGCAACGGAACAACGACAGCTAATCGAATGCTGATAGCGATAAAAACCCCAGGTTACGTCATTCTGACGACCGCAGGAAGGAGGAAACTCCCCCCAGGTGCGACGCACTTAATGAAGCCAATCCCGTAGTGCGTAATTCGTGATGCGTAACGACCTCACGCATTACGCATCACGAATCACGCCGGTTGTAGATTCGCCCAACGGTGGCTTTGCGAACCTTCAACAACCAGCGATTACTCTACCTTTATAGCAGGCGGATTTCTTATGAAACAACTATGGAACGACCACCCCAACCTCGTCTCTTTCGTCATCCTGGCCATCGGGATGTTGATCATCCTTTATTTTTCCGCCCGGCATGTGGGCTTCACGCCCACGCAATGGCTGGCGCTGGCTGCGGCCACCGTGGCGCTGGCGGGCCTCAGCGTGTGGATTATCAGTTGGGGTGGCGATGACGCTGAGGATGAAACCTCGACCGATGTTTCTGCGTCTCAGTAAAGACGAATTCACATACCCCTTGCAAGACTGACATTCTTTTATGGCAAAACGAGATTATTACGAGATTTTGGGCGTTTCACGCACGGCTTCGGCCGATGAGATCAAGCGCGCCTACCGCAAGCTGGTCAAACGCTACCACCCCGACATCTACGACGGCCCGGACGCGGACGCCCGCATCAAGGAGATCAACGAGGCGTACGAGGTGCTGGGCGATGATCAGAAGCGAGCGGCCTATGATCGCTTCGGGCATGCGGGCGTTTCGGGCGCAGCCGGAGGCGGGGGCTATGGGCCCGCGGGCGGCGGTTTCACCGACATCGGCGACATCTTCGAGGAGATTTTCGGCGGCGGTTTTGGTTTTGGCCGCGGCGGCGGACGGCGCAACGGGCCTGTGCGCGGCGCTGACATCCGCTTCGATCTGACCATCGAGTTCGAGGAAGCGGTGATGGGCGCTGAGAAAGAAATCGAGGTCACCCGCCACGAGACCTGTCCCCGCTGTCATGGCTCGGGCGCAGAACCCGGCACCCATCCCATGAAATGTCCCACCTGCAACGGCATGGGCCAGGTGCGCCAGCGCCAGCAGACCATCTTCGGCACCTTCGTCAATGTCACCACCTGCCCGCGGTGCAAGGGCGCGGGCGAGGTCGTGACCACGCCCTGCCGCGAGTGCCACGGCGCGGGCCAGGTGGAGGTGACGCGACGGCTGCGGGTGAAAATTCCTGCCGGGGTGCAGGATGGCACCCGCATCCGCCTGCCGGGCGAGGGCGAACCGGGCCAGCGCGGCGGTCAGCCGGGCAATCTGTACGTCTTCCTTACGGTCAAACCTCACAAACTCTTCCAGCGGGTGGATGATGACATCCTGCTGGAACTGCCCATCAACATCGCCCAGGCGGTGATGGGCGCTGAGGTGGAGGTGCCTACGCTGGATGGCCCCAAGCTTGTGAAAATCCCGCCGGGGACGCAGCCGGGCAAGGTGCTGCGCCTGCGCGGGCTGGGCGTGCCCCACCTGCGGGGCAACGGCCGCGGCGATATGCTCATCACCGTCAACGTGCGCATCCCCAGACAATCGGAGCTAACCGAGGAGCAGCGGGAGCTGTTCGGCAAACTGGCCGAGACTCTTTCGCCGGTGTCTGTGGAAGAGCGCAGCGAGCACGGCGGTTTCTTCGACCGGATGAAAGAGGCGCTGGGGTTGTAAATCTTCTGAAATTCACGTTACCGGCCTTTCTTCATTCGCTGAGGAAAGGCCGGTTTTTGTAACTGCTGGCGTAGCCCTGTTCACTCGACACGGATAGGAGGAAACACGGATAAAATCTTGGCTCAACAGGATTTCAGGGGGCATTGGCTTTACCAGACCCGCCGGATTGCGAATCCGGCTGGATGCAGAGAGCTCCCAGGGCGGATTCGTAATCCGCCCGGCATCTCACCTCCTGAGATACAAAAGAACCAAAATCTTTTTTGAATGATTTCGTGTCTTCGGTTCCTTTGTGCTTTCGTGGCAAAAGAGGGTGATTGGGGCCAACCACCTTAACAGTTACGTTTTTTTGACAATGGAATCACTTTGTTGTACATTTAAGTGTACACAAGGAGGCTTTTTATGAAAACAATGACTGTCACAGATTTCAGGAAAAATATATCCAGCGTTATTACCCAGGTTGAGCTGGGTGAGCAGATAGTAATTTTGCGACGTGGCAAGCCGGTTGCCGAGATTTCTGCGTTATCGAAGTCTCGCACAAGGACACCAGCATGGCAACGCCCTTTCACACCACTAGAAATAGAGGGAGTTAGTCTGACTGCAGCGATCCTTGAAGAGAGAGAAGAGGATGCGGTTGGTAATTGATTCATCGGCATTCGCCAAGCGATACCTGCGCGAATTTGGAACAGATCAACTCAATGATGTGCTGAGTATGGCTTCCGAATTGGGGGTTAGCATTATCCTCGTGCCAGAGGTCATCTCAGCCATGAACCGACAGGTCAGAGAAAGCAAAATATCGAAGGCGGATTATCGGTATATTAAGCAGCAATTTCTACTCGACATCAACGATACCGTCATTTTGCAAACAACACCTGAGTCAATTGCCAAAGCCATTCAATTGCTTGAATATAATACATTACGGGCAATGGATGCTTTGCACGTTTCTTCGGCTCTGCTCTGGCAGGCTGATTTGTTTGTGACAGCAGACAAGAGACAATGGTTGGCAGCCGAAAACGCCGGGTTAGAAACCCTCTTTTTGGGTGTCCTGACGTAACATCATGACTGACTTACTTGAATTCACCTTGCCCGTTGCCACGCCCGATCCTGAGGCGGAGCCGGTCCAGGCTGCGGCGGCGTGGCTGCAGCCCTTCTTCCACGGCGGCGTGGTGGTGGAAGTCAGCGGCTTCGGGCCGTATGGCGAGACCGACCGCGCCCAGGTGCTGCTGCGCGGCTATCTTTCCGACACGCCCGAGCACGCCCGCACGCTGGACGACATCCGCCAGGCCCTGCCCCGACAGCCCTTCGCTGATTTCTACGGCGAGCCTCGCATCAAACATCTGGCCACCGAGGACTGGGCCGAAGCCTGGAAGCGGCACTACCACACGCTGCACATCGGCGAGGGCATTGTCATCGCACCCTCGTGGGAGGAGCCGACGTCGCGCCCGGGCGATGTGATCATCAAGCTGGATCCGGGCATGGCCTTTGGCACGGGCACGCATCCCTCCACCCAACTGGCCCTGCGCCTGCTTGAGAAATACATCCGCCCCCGCTCGGTGGTACTGGATGTGGGCACAGGCTCGGGCATTCTGGCCATCGCCGCGGTGAAGATGGGCGCCAGCCGGGTCATCGCCACTGATATCGATCCGGAAGCGGTGCGCACGGCTGAGGAAAACGCCCGTCTCAACCAGGTGCGCAATCAAATCACCCTGCTGGTGGAATCGGTGGTGGATTCGGGCCGCTACGAGCTGGTGCTGGCCAACATCCTGGCCGATGTCATCGCCGATCTGCTGCTGCATGAGGGATTGGCCGAACGCGTGGCTCCCGATGGCGTGTTGATCCTCTCGGGCATTATCAAGCAGCGGCGGGATGTGGTGAATCTGGCCCTGAACGCCGCGGGGATAGCGGTGATCGACACGGTGGAGGATGGCGACTGGGTGGCGCTGGCCGCGAAAAGGCAGGCGTCAGCCAACAGGTGACGGTCGAACGGTGCATCGGTTTTTCCTCTCTCCCGACGCTTTTCATGGCGAGCAGTTGGTTTTCCCGCCCGACATCGCCCGTCAGATCCGCTCGGTGCTGCGCCTGCATCCCGGCGATGAGGTGCTGACGCTGGATGGCCGGGGCAATGCGTTTCGGGTGGCGTTGACCCACGTGGGGAAGAGCGAGGCGGGCGGGCGAATCCTGGAACGTATGGCGGCGGGAGGCGAGCCCGCGGGCGAACTCATCCTGTGTCAGGCCATCAGCAAGGGCGAACGGTTCGAGTGGGTGCTGCAAAAGGGGACGGAGCTGGGCGTGACGGTCTTCCAGCCCATCATCACCCAACGCACCTTGCGCCGGCAGCCGGGCGAGGGACGCTGGGCGCGCTGGCGGCGCATCATCCGTGAGGCTGCGGAGCAGAGCGGACGAGGCAGGCTGCCGCGGCTGTTGGCCCCCGTCAGCTTCGCTGAGGCCCTGACGGGCGTGCAGGGGCTGGGGATTTTGCCCGCGGTGATGGCGGATCAGCCGGTGCGAGCGGCGTTGGCGGACGCGTCCTGGCCTGTGACGCTGTTCGTGGGGCCCGAGGGCGGCTTTGCGCCCGAAGAGATGGCTGAGGCCCGGGCTGCGGGCGTGCTGCCGGTGACGCTGGGCCCTCGCATTCTGCGCACCGAGACCGCGGCCATCGCCCTGGTGACGCTGACCCTGGCCGCATTGGGCGAGCTGGACAAACCGGGCCCGCGAGCGTAACCTTTCCTGCCCTCGACGCGTCCAATAGCAGTGGCGAAGTCAGCTTCATGCTGCGCGCCAACCTCCCGCGAAAAACTTCACCACGGAGGCGCAGAATGCACGGAGGAAGAAAAAAGTGAAGTTTTGAGATGTTTTTCTCCGTGAACTACCATTATTTTCTCCGTGTCCTCC
>JALXAF010000475.1 GCA_026992375.1 Anaerolineae bacterium | reverse complement strand
CGCAAAGACCCGGCGCTGGCCGCCAGCGGCCGCAACACGCTTTATGTCATCTCCATCCTGATCCTCATCGCCACGCTGGCCGTGGTGTACATGCTGGCCACCGATGATTTTTCCAACGAGTATGTGGCCAGTCACAGCGAGCGGGCCTTGCCCATGTTCTACAAAATCGCCACCCTGTGGGGCGGGCAATCGGGGTCGCTGCTGTTCTGGAGTTTCCTGCTGGCCCTCTACTCCTCCGCGATGGTGGCCAGCATCTGGAACAAGGAGCCCAAACGAGGCCCGTGGCTGGTGGCCACCCTGCTCAGCGTCCAGCTTTTCTTCCTCATCATCTCCCTCTTTGCATCCAACCCCTTCAACCGGCTGTGGGTGCTGCCCGATGGTACCACCATCGGCGCGGTGTTCAGGCCCGCGGGTGCGTCGCTCTTCATCCCCGCAGATGGCACGGGATTGAATCCGCTGCTGCAAAATTACTGGATGGTGGCGCATCCCATCTTCCTCTACCTGGGCTACGTGGGGCTGGCGCTGCCCTTCGCCTACGCCGCGGCCAGCCTGCTCTCGGGCGATCTGGATGACAGTTGGGTCAAACGGGTTCGCGTCTGGAATCTCATCCCCTGGATGTTCCTTACCATCGGCATCATTCTGGGCAGCCAGTGGGCATATCTGGAACTGGGATGGGGCGGTTTCTGGGCCTGGGATCCGGTGGAGAACGCCTCGCTCATCCCCTGGCTCACCGCCACCGCGTTCCTGCACAGCATTATGATCCAGGAACAACGGGGCATGTTGAAGGTGTGGAATATGATTTTGGCCTTTTTGGGCTTCTGGCTGGTGATCATCGGCACCTTCATCACCCGCAGCGGCATCATCGACTCGGTGCACGCGTTCGCCATCTCCAACATCGGCCCGCTCTTCCTGGCCTTCATCATCGTCACCTTCTTCGCCTATCTCATCCTGGTCTGGTATCGCCTGCCCGACCTGCAATCGGACGCAGAACTGGACTCGCTCCTGAGCCGCGAAGCGGCTTTCCTCTATGTGAATGTGCTGTTCGTGGTGTCGGCCTTCGTCACCCTCTTCGGCACCCTGTTCCCCATCATTTCCGAGGCGGCCTCGGGCACGAAGATCGCAGTGAACGCGCCTTATTTCACCAAAGTGGATGGCCCCATCTTCCTGGGCATCCTGCTGCTGATGGGCATTGGCCCGCTGCTGGGCTGGCGGCGCACCTCCAACGAGATGCTGCAAAAGAGCCTGGCCGTGCCTGTGGCTCTGGCCCTGGCCGTGGCCGGCGCGGTGTCCATCCTCATCACCCGCAACTGGGTCCCCATCCTGGCCTGGGGTCTGACTGCGCTGGTGTTGGGAACCATCATCTGGGAATTTTATCGGGGGGCGGCGTCCCGGCGTCGGGCCACGGGCGAGAACTGGCTGCGGGCTCTGGGCAGCGTGATGGCCCGCAACCAACGGCGCTACGGCGGCTATCTTGTTCACTTTGGCGTGATTCTCATGGCCTTTGGCATGGTGGGCGCGGTGGCTTTCCAGCACAATCTCAAATCCAGCATCGCGCTCAACGATTCGGTGGAACTAGGCGGCTACACCTTCACTTACACGGGCCTGGATCAGCGCAAAGCCTCGAACCATGACGAGGTGACGGCCACGGTCGTCGTCACACAAGGCAATCGAAATGTGGCTGTTCTCAAGCCCAGCATGAATTTTTATTCCTCCCGCGCCGCCCGAGACATGGGCCCAACCACCGAGGTGGGCCTGCACACCAGCATCCTCGAGGATGTGTATGTTGTGCTCAATGGCTACGAGCGGGGTGGCGAGCTGGCCGCGTTCGAGATTTTCGTCAACCCCCTGATGTTATGGATGTGGATTGGGGGCCTGGTCATGGTCTTTGGCACGCTTTTCGCATTGTGGCCCACAAAGGCCCGAGCGCCGCAACGAGTCCCCGCCCGCCAACCTTCACCCCAACCCGCATAAACTTATCACAGTACACCGCCCATGTGGATCATCATCGCATTTTTCCTTTTTCTTCTGGCGGGGATCATCATCCTCCTGCCCTTCTTCCGACCATTCGCGCCTGTTGAACCTGACGACGCGGTGGACCCCAAATTGCTGGCCCTTTACACCAGGCGAGATCAGCTTTATCAGGCCATTCGCGAGGCCAAATTCGATCTCGATACAGGCAAGCTCTCGCCCGAAGACTACGAACGCCAGATCACCCGCCTCAAACGGCAGGCGGCCAGCGTGCTCAAGGCCATCGACAAGCGAGAGGCCAACCTGGTCCCGCCCGAATGGAACGAGCAGATCGAGGAGCAGGTGCGGGCGGAGCGCCGGGGCCGCACGGCCGCGCGGCCGGTCATGGTCACGGCCCCGGCTGCGGCGGCGGGCGCGCCGCAAGTGCGCTACTGTCCGCAGTGCGGCGCGCGTCTCAAACCGGGCGACCGATTTTGTCCCGCCTGCGGCGCTCGGGTGCACTGACGCCGGTCTTTCTGTCAGCATCTCACGCCAACGCCATCCTCAGCGATGATGTTGGCGTTTTTCGTCAGCGAGTAACTGCTAAGGTGTCGGCCCCAATCGTCCTTTTTTGCCACGAAGATACGACGGAGGAAAGACACGAAGTCATTCAAAAAAGGTAACTACTAAGGTCTCATCACCATTTTTTGCCACGAAGAGATGAAGAAGTTGAAGGCACGAAGAATTTTTCTTTATTTTTCCCTTCGTGTCTTCGAAAAACTTCGAGCCTTCGTGGCTTTTTGAGGCTTAAAGTCGGGTACGTTAGCAGTTACCAAAAAAGATTGGTTCTTTTGGATTTCAGGGGTGAGATGCCGGGCGGATTGCGAATCCGTCCTGAGAGCTCTCTGTATCCAGCCGGATTCGCAATCCAACGGGTCTGGTAAAGCCAATGCCCCCTGAAATCCTGTTGAGCCGGCCACGGCTTGCGGCAAGTGCGTCGCATCTTCCCGGTTTCTCGCTGGGGCGCAATTTATGCTAGACTATCGGTTGACTTCTCATTCAACACTCATCGAAACTTTGACTGGAGTATTTCATGCCTCACGATTTTTCCTCCATCGAACAAGCCATTGCCGTTTTGCAGGACACCTCCCGCCGGGAGCTGGAGCGCGTAACC
>JALXAF010000474.1 GCA_026992375.1 Anaerolineae bacterium | reverse complement strand
TTGATCCAGGTTTGTGGATAGTAAATCAAGCCATCCTCATCATCTACGCCGTTGAGATCGTCGCCATCGGCGTCGGGGCCGGGGAAGCCGTCAGGGTCGCTATCCACGATCATGCCTAGCCATACGGCGTCGTCTCCCTCCGGCACATAATCGTTGTCCGTATCGGGATACAGAATGTGCAGGGCGCCGGAGCTGCCCGCAAGAGTGTAGTAATCGTCGGGCAGATCGCCAAACTCCACGCGATAGACGCCGAAATCGTAACAGGCGATGGGGGTCGGTTCGTTGACGGGGGCGGCGCTATCGATTGGCGTTGTCTCGATCAATCCCTGGGTGGGGAAGGCGTTCACGTCCGTGGGGTCATCGGCGTCGGCACAGTCATCCACGCCCGCTGCATCGACCACTGTGGTTAGATTGCCGGGAAGCGTTGCCGAAAGCGCATACGCAGGCTCCGGCGCAACGCCATCGCCATTGTAATCCTCATCCAGCAGCAGGTTGCCAAAACTGTAGTAGCCTGGCTCGCCGCTTACCGGATCATTTTCCGTCAATGTCTGCAACGTCACCACGGTGGAGTCGGGATAAGTGATCGACAGCGTCAGGGTTGCACCATTCAGGCCGATTTCGCCGGGATCCTGCTCGCCGTTGTGATTGAGATCATACCAGAAACGGTTGCCCACCGCTGCAGGCTCGACGTAGTAACCGAAATCAGCAGTCAGGTTCTCGGTGGGATCTGTTCCACCTATGGTGACAGCGTAGGGGTCTGTCTGGCTCTCGTTGTTGGTAGTAGGCGCCCCCAGCGAGTGCCAGTAGCCCAACAACACGCCATCCTCATCTGTCACATCCACGATGTAGCAAACGCCGCCGCTGGTGGGCAAATTGGCGAACAAGTAGTTGCCGTCAGCGCCATACAGGCCGCTGTTGATGTCGGCTGCAGTCGTGGCTGCTGCCATCAACCCCTCGCCGGGGTCGAGCATACCATTACAGTTGTCATCCCGATACAGATCCATGGTGACGCCGGCAATGGGCGTTTCGTCATCATCGGTGTTGGAGGTGGCGTCGGGACCATCTACGCCGTCCCAGTCGCCGTCGGCGTTTTGGTCCAGCCACACCAGATTGCCGATGCGGCCCGCCTCGCCCGGGTTGGGCTCATAACCAAAGTCCTGGGCCAGATCGATAGCGGGGTTGGCGCCGCCCACGGTCGTGGTCGATACGCTGTCGTTGCCGCCATCAGGATCGACGGTGTTGCTGACGCCGGGTGGCAGGGTGGCGGCGTCTACGTGCACCTGCACGGTGACAGCGCCGCCGCTGCAGTCCACCGGGAAGTAGTAATGGCCGTTCTCATCCGTTATTGTGCTGGCGAGGAGAGTCGCTCCGGCAGCGTCGTATAGATTGACGACGACGCCTTCCAGGCCTTCGCCCGCCATGGGCGAGCCGCTGCTATCGATGTCCAGGAAGATGGCGTCGCCCACCAGGCACATGGAGCCGTCCTGCCCCTCGGGCGTGTAGCTGAAGTCCTGATCCAGGTCGGTGGCTCCGCCCGCCACGTTGGTGGCGCTCATGTCGTCCAACGGTGCGTCCTGGTCATAGGTCTGGTCCAGTTCGCTGAGCACATTATCGGTGTCGTTCACCCACGTGATGTAGTCGCCATCGGGCAGGCAGGGGAAGAGGTAGTTGCCGCTGCCGTCGGTCACATCCTGACCGATGATAGGTTCATCGTCCGCGGTGCCCAACGTGTCGTCGGCGCCATCTGCATCCCAGATTGCGTCACCGTTCGTGTCCCGTATCAGGGCCACGGTGACACCCGGGATGCCGTATTCGCCGGCGTCCATCGTTGCTGCGCCCGAACCGTCCGCATCCAGCCACACGGTGTCGCCGATGGCGTTGCAGATTTCTGTAAGGTAGCCGAAGTCGGCGTCGAGGAAGACGTCGCCGGGGGCCAGCACCACGGGGGTGGTAGTCATGCCATCGGGGTTGGCGGCGAGGGCGCCGAAGTCATCGGGGTCGCCGGTTTGGGTCAGACCCGCCAGGTTGGGGTTGGTGGCGCAGGTCTGCACCACATAAGCGGCGGGGGTAAGACCATCGAACAGGTAATGGCCGTTGCTGTCGGTTTGCATGGTGGCATGCACCACTTCGTCGTCATCGGCGGTGCCGTACACGCCGTCTGCGCCTGGATCGAAGATGCCGTCGGGGCCGACTGCGATCAATTCCATGCACACGTCGGCGATGCCCACTTCGTTGGGATCCTGGGCGCCGTCGCTGTCCGCGTCGTACCATACGGTGTCGCCGATGGCGGCTGTACCGGTGTTGCCATCGGGGTCTTCGCCAATGAAGCCGAAGTCGCCGGTAAGGTTCTCCAGGGGCGCTGCGCCGCCGATTGTCATCTCGTAGCCACAGGCAGTGGTGCCGAGATCCTGGTTGCCGAAGTCGGCGTTTGCCAACACGGGGTTGGTGGTCTGATGCAGACCGCTAAGGGCTGGTTGCGTCGTATCGACATCGACCCGATACGCACCCGCAACCAGGTCGGGGAAAAGATAGCCGCCGTCGGCATCGGTGTAGGTGATGTCCAACTGGGCGCAGGCGTCGTCATAGAGAGTTACCTGCACGTTGGGGATGCCAGGTTCGCCGGCGTCCTGATAGCCGTCGCTGTCCTCATCCAACCACACATAGTTACCCACCGAACCAAATTCGGGCGTGGGCTGGAAGCCAAAGTCGATGGTCTCGTTCACCTGATTGTCAGGGAAATTGTTGGGGCCGCCGGCAGCGCCGTTGTCGCCGGTGCTGTTTTCGCCCGTGGGGATGGTTGTGAGCGTGAAAACTGGAGATTTGCCAGTGGCGTCGCCGTCGCTGTCCACGACGTCGGAGCCCTGGTCAGCGGTGACGGGCGTTCCGGGCAGGGTGGGCACGGAGAGTTGGTAGTCGTCGTCGGCGCTGTCGTTGTTGGCGTCGGGCGTGAGACCGCAGAAGCCGTAGACGCCGCCCGTGGTGGCGGCGCTGTAGGTGACGTCGTCGCCGCCGGCGCCAATCACGCCATCAGGGCCGCCCCACGCCAGGTTGACCACTGTGCCGTCGGGCACAGCAGCGTCACCGGCATCCTGCTGGTCGGCGGTGGAGCCGGTGTCCATCCACAGGTAGTTGCCCACGCAATAGAGGGGCTGCCAGTAGTCCTCCACCTCGCCATCGCTGGCAGGACCGCCCCAGTCAGGACCGGTCAGTGCGTCGCTCGTCAGGCGGAAGCGCATGTGCGTCTCGCCGCCATCGAAGGTGGCTGCAGCGGGCACGGTGGTGCAAATTTCATGGTTTGTCCAGTCTGTGCTGGCGGGCACGGCTCCCAGAATGAAGGATTCATCCGTATCTACGCCGCCAGCGCCGTCACCGAAGTTGCCGTCGCCGTTCCAGTCGATCCAGGCGTAGATGTTGACGCTGCCGGCCGTGGCGTTGTGAGCGGTGACGTCGAAGCAGGCCTGGCCGCCCGGTATCATGGGCGTGGTCAGGGTGACGCCGTCTTCGTCGTCGCCCGCCTGGGCGCATGTGCCGGTGGTGGCTGTGCCCGTGTTGCCGTCATCGCCGTTGCCGCTACCCGAACCAGCTGCGCCTGCCTGTGGATCATCCGGCTGACCATCCGCCTCCGCGTCCACGCACGAGCCCAGATACAGGTCGGAGGTGATGACGTGGCTCGGGCCGCTGCTGGCCGTCAGCGTGGCGAAGCTATCGGGCAGGTCGCCCCAGTCGTAATCGGCCTGCGGTTTGAAGCCGAAGTCCAAAGTATGGTCGTTCTGTCCATGGCTTCCGGTAGTAAAGACAACGCCCGTATTGCCTGCTCCGTCTATGTCGGGGGAGCCATCGCTGTCGCGTAAATCGGCGCCATCATCCGAGCCGCCGTTGTTTGGCGTGGTGGGCTCATATTGACCACTTCCACAACTGTCGGCCAGGGCTGCCTGGGTGGGATCGATGAGAATGCGGCATTGGGTGTCGCGCGGAATGATGTGCAGGTTGCTATCCCATGACGCTGTGGGGAAATTACTCAGACTGGCGTCGCCATCTCTGAAAAGGTAGTTGCCGTTGGCGTCTGTGGTGGTGGTGGCGGAAACGTCGTCGCCGCCGTTAAAGCCGTCGCCGTTGATGTCGCATTCCAGCGTGACAGTAGCATTGATCACCACTTCTTCGCCGGGGTCCTGGATGCCATTCTCGGCGCCGACGCCGCTTCCGTCGCCGAGATCACACCATAAACGGTTGCCAACTTCCAGCGGGGCGGGCGCTGAGAGATATTCCAGATCTCCCAGGCCATTTCCTTTGGCGAAGGTGCCGTCGCCGGGATTGGAACCGCCTGGAGAGGTATCATAAATCCGATAGGCTCGGTTACGTTGGCCGGAGGTGTTATCCATCCACAGAATGCCGCCATCAAAGAATTCATTGGTGTCGTAGATCGTATCATACGCATCCTCGACAACCTCACCGCGACCAGGCACGTTGACCAGGCCGGACATAGATATCTCGGTGTGATAGGGGTAATATTCTTGATAGTAGAATTCACCGCCGCCCGGGCCCTGATTGTTATTGGCGCCGCCGGTGGTGTTCCCTCCGCAGTTACCGTTATTTTCGAGCGTCCATCCCCCTGCGCCATCGGAACAGGCTTTCAAGATGTCGCCAGCGCTATCGCCAGAATACAGGGTGTTGTCTGCAGGATTCGTGCTATAGCGACGGAAACCCATCTGATCACCATAACGGTCCCGAATCCCCAAAATCATGTCGTCACCGTCGAATTCGATATCAGTCAACCAGGGCTGCGGATAAGCGACCTCGCCCGAATTGAATTGTGGCGATTGAAGATAGGTGAATGTGGGTGACCATGGATTCCAGTCCGCATCTGAATCTGGATTGGCGTCAATGGCATACTCGCGATTATAAGTCAAGGGAACGCTCAATTCCAGAGTGAATGTCCCGGGCGCTGCAGCATCGGTGGAGTAAACAAACGCTTGCAGTTCGTTCCTGTTTTGGGAGGTCTCAGCCGTGCAGGTCATGCCTACATAAACCTTGCCGTCATGAAAAGCAAGAGCAAAGGGACGCAAATCATCTGAGTTCTGACATGTTGCGGTCAGAGGCAAGGCGTAAGCAGTGATGTCCGCGATACCCAAAGGCAAACCGTTGGTTGTCACGGGAATCTGATAAAGTTCTTTGGTGGATAAATTGATGGTCCACAATGTGCTCAAATCATCGGAAATGTCCAGATCGCCAAAACCAACCCGACCTACCTGATCCCACGAATCGGGATCATGGTCCCAGCAATCGGTCTCGTCCCAAGACTGAGATTGCCACGACGTGCCCAGGCCCCCGATGCACTGATTCGTCGCAGGGTCGTATTGCACATGAGGGTCCGTACCGGTTTGTGCGCTGAGATCTGCATAGACCGATGTCACACCATTGTGAATGCTGAAAATCAGGCCCGTCTCCCCGTGATTGCGGAATTGGGTGTGTCGCTTCATGAAAGCCGCCGCGTAGATTGTGTCCGTGCTTGGATCATGAGCAAGACCCCAGGTAGTGCCGATGTCAGGCTGCGTCGCCTCGGTGGTCGGTGCGGGGGTGTCAAAACCGTTGGGATCGCCGTTGTCACAGTTACCATCCAAATTTGCATCCACACAACCTGCATCATAATCGAATGACAAAAGCGCCGGATTCGTGCCGCTACGGTCGGCGTGATAATAAATGCTCGTCGTCAAGCGGCTGTCGCTTGCGGCGTACTCGCCCGGATTGTTGACGCCGATGTCCACATTGCTGGCGCTGTCATTGGTAAACACCACGGTCGTGCTGCCTGCGGAGCCATCAAAGAGATAGTCGGGCAAACCGGTCACTTCGATACGCCACTGGCCGGCTCCTGTCGCCAAGGAATAAGAGCCATCCGCCGCCGTGGTGGCGGAAACACCCCCGGTGGAGCCTGTGGCGCTGGCCGGATAAGCTGTTACGGTCACATTGGGCACGCCCGGCTCGTAAGCGTCGCGCACGCCGTTGGCGTTGTAATCGCGGTATACGACGCCGGTGATAGCGGTGGGGGCGTCAGGTCTAAGCGCTGCCGCGTCGGATTGTCGGGCCTGCACAGTATAATTTGCCAAAATGGCTATCAGCAAAAACACAGCTATGCCTGCCCAAAAAATGCCAATTGCTTTTTTCATCGGGATGCTCCTCCTAGGGTAGTAAAACAAGGTAATGAACCGATACTATGCGCGTCTATTTTCTTCTATGTTGTGATGGAGTTGGGCGAAAAATAATTGGCCGCTTGAGATGGCATTTTCAATCGCAAACTGCACGTACTTCACAAAATTCTGTCTAATTTC
The DNA here is from genome assembly GCA_026992375.1 of Anaerolineae bacterium. Taxonomy (GTDB): domain Bacteria; phylum Chloroflexota; class Anaerolineae; order J102; family J102; genus M2005. Next base: position 4,019 of record JALXAF010000474.1, on the reverse strand, counting down.
TCATTTTCCGTAACTGCTAAGGTAGTTATCCCCAAACGTCCTCTTTAGCCACGAAGACACGAGGGAAACGAAGACATGAAGTCATTCAAAAAAAGATTTTATCCATGTTTCCGCCCATCCGCGTCGATTGAACAGGGCTACGGTAGCAGTTACCATTTTTCCATGAAAGATATCCTGAAAAAATTCAACCTGAATGATGAAGAATGCCGATTGGAGGAAAAAGGCGGTGAGCGGTTTATTAAACTCATGTCACAAAAAACGCCCAAACAATAATAATATAGTAAGCCAGTGAGTGAAGTGAGTGAATTTTACTCTTCGAAAGTATTCATTTCAATACTAAATTATATCAAATTCATCTACATAATATCATGTCAAAATAGACAAAAGATATTGCCTATTTCAACAGGTCATTCTATCCATGTTCGGCACTCCAAAATCGAAGCCGCGGATGACGCTGATTGTGCGGGTTTCCGAGGATATTCCTGGCTTCATCCGCGCCCATCTGTCAGACCCACGTTATCCACGGCGAATCCCGCCTTTTTCAGGGCAGACGTTCATGCGGCAACAGCGGCGTCATAGCGAATAAAAACGACCTGCTATGCGTCCAGCCCAAATTGCGCTTTGGCGGATTTTACGCATTGCTTATTGGATTGAGGCCTGGCCCCAAACCGCCTCCGGCGGATCGCACATCCGCCTCATACAAAACTTCCCACCTCTGCGCCTTTGCGTGAGACACTTTGTTGTATCGATAGGAACACGTCCAAGAATCAGTTCCCTTTTTGAGATTGCCGACTGAAGTCGGGCTCTTCAGGCCTGCGGTCTCGCCCACTCTTCATCTCCCCCGCAAGCGGGGGAGAACTTAGGAAGGGATAAGATTGCGGCCTTCGCCGCCAGTCCGAATCCCGTTGCTGGGTCGCCGGAGGGCGACCTCGCGGCGCGAAGCGCCTAGAAGCTACTAGGCATCGTCCGAGCATGGTCTCGGACGATGTGGTTCCTGCGGGGCAGGTCGCAAGTGGCAAGTAGCAGGTGCAACGTGATTTCGCCGACAGCGATGAACCTGCCACCTGCTACAAAGATCGATAACTCTTTCTCGATCTGAATCCGCTAAGCGCCTATACACTTTGGCCTCGTCAAATCGAGAATTCACAACATCCGCCCGTGGGATTCGCCACTGATAACGCGAATGCAGCAGATTCTCGCGGATTTTTGGATTGAAAAGGTTTTTTTGCGAAAATCCGCGATGCTCTGACTTTTCAGCGTCATCAGCGGCGAATCGAAAGGCGAATGATATGAAAATGGTTAGAATTTGGCAAGAAGTTCATAACAGGCTCTAGGAAGATGTCGAAATCACGCAACTATCCAAGCGTCTTCTTTCAAGGTAAAAGGCGCATCGAAAGCATCATTCCACCAGCCCGTTGCGCACGGCCCAGATGGCGGCCTGGGTGCGATCGGAAACCCCCAGCTTTTCGAAGATGTGCCGCACATGGGTCTTGACGGTGTTGCGGCTGACCACCAGCGTCTCGGCGATGGCGTCGTTGTTCAGGCCCAGGGCGATGAGCTTGAGCACCCGCAGCTCCTGCTGGGTGAGATCAGCCTGTTGCAGAGCGTCGGCCTCGGCCACGGGCGTATGCTCCAGCACCGATTGCAGCAGCGAAGCGTCGATGACCCGATCGCCTTCGGCCGCGGCCCGCACCACCCGCACGATCTCATCCGGCTCCGCATCCTTGAGCAGATAGCCGGCCGCGCCCGCGGCGATGGCCCGAGAAAGATACTCGGTGCTGGCGTACACCGTCAGCATCACCACGCTGATCTCGGGCAATTCCGACTTGATGGCGGTCAGCGCCTGCAAGCCGTCCATTTCGGGCATGCGCACATCCAGCAGAACTACGTCGGGATGCAGCGAGCGGGCCAGGGAGACTGCTTCCGCGCCCGTTCCCGCCTCGCCGACCACATTCAGGCCGGCTGCAGCCAGCAGACCGCGCAGGCCCGCTCGCACCACGCCGTGGTCATCAGCAATGATCACGCGAATCATCGACATCTTCGATCAACACTCCAAGTTCCTGCGTGAGGGGCAGACGCACGAATATGCGCACGCCTTCCCCGGGTTGACTTTTAATGGTGCAGACGCCGCCCACCAGCCGCGCCCGCTCCTGCATGGCCACCAGGCCCACATGCCCGAGATCCGCGTCCACCTCATCCAGGATGAAGCCTCCGCCCCAATCCTGCACCTGAATGGTGAGAACATCGTCCGCCGCGCTCATGCGCAGGCTCACCCGCTGGCCCGGAGCGTATTTGTAGGCGTTGGTCAGGGCCTCCTGAACGATGCGGAAGGCCGCGATCTCCACATTGGGTGGGATTTCCACCTCATCCAGGGCTATCTCCATAGAAAACTGCCAGTCAGCGCGGCGGGCCATGCTGTTGGCCATCTCCCGCACCGCGGCCTCCAGTCCCAGATCATCCAGCAGGGTCGGGCGCATCCCTTCGATGATGCGGCGGCCCTCGTTGATGGCGGACGCCAGTTGATCCATGCCGTCCTGCAAGAGCTCGCGCGCGGCGTCCGGGTCTTGCTCCAGCATCATGGCGTAATTCCGCATCAGCAAACGGGTGGCCACCAGATACTGCAGTAACCCGTCATGGATGTCATACGCGACCATGCGCCGTTCCTCCTCCTGTGCGGTCATCAGTTCATCCACCAGACGCCGCAACTGCTCGCGGTGCAGGGCCAGACGCTGATAGAGGTCGGCGTTTTCCAGGGCGATGGAGCCTTGAGCCATGAGGCTGGAGAGCAGCTTGCAGTGCCAGGCGTCCAGCACCTTCTCGGGCCGCCCAATAAGCTCCACAATGGCCCGGCGGCGGGTGCTGATGCGCAGCGGCGCATAGCAGAGGACCCGTTCGCCCGCCTTCCGGGTGATCATCTCCCCCACCCGCAGGCTCAAAGATTCTTTCAACGCCGCCATATCGTAAGGCGTGCGCTCCTCGCCGGGGACGTCTTTGGCCTGGGCCACCACCACCGGCTGGATATGAGGCGAGCGCTCGGACAGACAGAAAATGGTCACATCTTCGACCGGTAGCAGCTCTTGCACGGTTTCGGTGATGAGCGGCAGAATCTCCTCCCGATCCACGTGGGAGCTGATCTTCATTCCCAGGGACTGCAATCGATCCATCTGCTCGAAATAGCTGCGCGTGAGACGGGCCATCTCGTTGAATGAGAGGGTCAACTGGCCGATTTCATCGGTGGATTGCACCAGGAGCTGCCCGCTGAAATCACCCCGCGCCATCTTCTGCACGCCCCGTTCCAGAGCCAGCAGAGGCTCGGTGAAACTGCGGGCCAGCAGATAAGTCAGCAAGAATGCAATGAGAATGGCGGCGATCAGAATGAATCCGGCGGTGAGACGAAATTCGAACAATGGCGCCAACAACGCCTGGCCCGGCTCCACCCGCAGGATAACCCAGTAGCGCTCGGGATGCTGCATCCAGTAGTAAACGGGCGTGAAGATGAACACCTCTCCCCCGCATGTATCATCGCCCGAACGCCCAGACAAGATCGCTTCGCTGGCGTGGGGATAATCCCGCCTGACCGATTCGCCCGTGTTCAGATCGGTGGGCCCGCCCCAGCGTTTGGCGGGATCAGGGTGCGCCAGATAATAGCCGTCCTGATCCGTCAACACCAGGAGACCCTCGCCATCTTCCGAGGGTTGCACAAATCGCAGCAAGGCTCTGCCCTCGACGTTGACAACCACTTCGCCCCTGAACACGTTATTGCGATAAACGGGCGTCACGTAGCGTATCACCGGATGCAAAGGCCGTTCCAGCTCGCCATGCTCTCGGTTCAGATCCATGGGCGAGATGTAGACATCGCCCGGATCCAGTCTGGCTCCTTCGATGAAATAATAGCGATCCGATTTATCCTGCAACTGATCTTCGGGCGTGATGGACGCGCTGCCGTGAATGGTGTCCACTCGGGCAATCTCCTGGCCCGTCGCATCAAGATAGCGCACCTGATAATAGGAAGGATGAGA
>JALXAF010000473.1 GCA_026992375.1 Anaerolineae bacterium | reverse complement strand
TGAAGAAGCGTTGGGAGCAAACCAAACGCGATGGCGACAAGGTGCGCCAGTTGGGCGGCCTCTATGTCATCGGCACCGAGCGCCACGAGGCCCGACGCATCGACAACCAGTTGCGCGGCCGCGCCGGGCGTCAGGGCGATCCCGGTCAGTCTCGCTTTTATCTGTCGCTGGAGGATGATCTGATGCGGCGGTTCGGCGGCCAGAGCCTCTCCCGCATCATGGATCGATTGGGCGTGGACGAGGACATGCCTCTGGAAGCGGGTATGGTGAGCAAAGCCATCGAGCAGGCCCAGACCCGGGTCGAAGGCTACAACTTCGACATGCGTAAACACGTCCTCGAATACGATGACGTGGTGAACAAGCAGCGCGAGGTCATCTACGACCAGCGCCGCAAGGTGCTCTCCGAGCCCAATCTCAAGCCCACCATCCTGCGCATGGTGAACAATTATCTAGAAAACCTGGTGCAGCGCTATACATCGGCCAAATACGCCGAAGACTGGGACGTGAAATCGTTGCATCAGGCCGTGCTGCGCATGATGCCTCTGCCCGCGGAAGAGAATGCCGAGGCCTGGCAGGGACTGAGCCGCGAGGAGTTGGTGGAGCGCCTGCAGCGCATCGCAGAAGTGAATTACGAGGCAAAAGAACAACGTCTGGGCGCAGAGGACATGCGCCGCATCGAGCGCCTGCTCATGATCCAGTCCATCGACAAGCGCTGGGTGCGCCACCTGACCGACCTGGACATCCTGCGAGAGGGCATTGGCTTGCAGGCCGTGGCCCAGCAAGACCCGTTGGTGGCCTATAAGCGCGAGGCGTTCAACATGTTCGCCGATTTGATGGACAGCATCCAGGAAGATGTGGTCACTCAGATATTCCGGGTGGAGCTGGTGCGCGAGCAGCAGCGAGCGCCGGTGCGGGCGGTGCATCCCAGCGCCAGTGGCGGCAATGGCGGCAAACCTGCGCCCCAGCGCCGTCAGGGACCCAAATTACGCCGCAACGATCCCTGCTGGTGCGGCAGCGGCAAGAAGTACAAGGATTGCCACATGAAAAGCGATATGGCGGGTGAGACCTCGCCGCAGGCTCCCAGGCAGTCCGTTGCCGCGGGCCGAGCCGCGTCCCCCGCCCGCGGACGTCGCAAGCCCAAGAAGCGCAAGTCGAAGAAACGGCGCTAACCGGAGATCGACTTCATTCAGCCACCAAAAGGGCAGGTTCGATGACAAACCTGCTCTTTTTGATCTCAGTGAGCATCATGCCCGTTTGATTTCCGTTGCTCATCCTCTTGCGCCATGCTCGTTGGCGTGATAATCTTATGTCCATGAAACCGCGACGCACGTTGCACCTGAACATCCTGACGGAGACCTATCGGCCCTTGCTATTTTTCGCAGGCGAACTACTGCTGGCCGCGTCGCCGTTTTTGCCCCAGGTCACGCAAAATTGGGCTCGATGGCTCATCCGGCAGGACGACTCGTTTCATCCGAATAGCTAACCCCCTTCCGTCATGTCAGCGTCTATCGATATCCTTGCCCTCACCCTGTTGGCGGTGATCGCCCTCATCGCCATCTTCCTTCGCCTCCGCTTCCCGGGAGAGACGACGGAGTCCGGGGAGGAAGAAGACCTCCTCTATCAACAAGAACGATACGATCCCGGCCGCATGACCCTGCCGCTGACGGGCCTGGACGCGGGCGCTCTCCTGGTCACGGGCGCAGGCTATCTGCCCGCCGGGCTCAGGCGGCTCCTATCGGCGCGGGAGGATGAAGGCGATCCCGAAGCGACGGGCCTGGCCGCCGCATTGCACCCGGGAGCGAAGGAAGTCGATGACAAGGCGGCTTTACGTTTGAGCTGGACCATCTCTGCCTTCGTGATCCTGTTGGGTTTGTTCTTCCTCCTTCTGTGGATGCTGACATTCACGTAATCCCAGGCGCCTTTATGAACGATTCCGTCCGACGTCTGCCCGAATTTCTCGCCATCCTCCTGGCGTTCATCGCCGGTGCGATGGCGTTTGGCAACTATTTTTTCCCGGATTCATTTCTCACGGCTCCCACGCAATTTTTGCTGAAGACCGTCATCCTGGTCAGCGGCGTAGCGCTGTTGCTGGCGGCATTCAATCTGGCGGGGAGGCATGTGAAACGGGCGAAAGATGGCGACGTCGGCAGCATTTTGCTGGCGGTGGGGTTCATCGTTGCATTCATCGCCGGCGTCTTGCCTGGGGGTTTCCAATCGGGCCTCGGCGGATGGCTGTATCACTGGATGCTGGCTCCGGGCATGGCGGCCATCTTGGCCCTGCTGCCCATCTTTCTGGCTTACGCCCTGTTCCGACATCTCGACGTGCGCGATCTCGGGGGATTCCTGCTTTTCCTGGGGCTGGTCATCGTGCTGGTTGGCCAAATCCCCTCGCTGGTTGCGGCATTCCCGATACTGGCCGCCTTCCGGCATGATCTGCTCATCGGCCCGGCCGCGGCCGCGTTTCGCGGCGTCATTCTGGGATTGGCGACAGGCGTCATCCTTGCCATCTTTCTGAAGCTCTTCCCGAGCGCTATCTCCGCGCGTCGCTCTACAGAACGCGAGGAGGAGCAGTCATGATCTGTCCGCATTGCGGGAAGGAAAATCCCGATGGCACTGAAATCTGCCAACACTGCGGCGAGCCATTGCCGCCCGCGGGCAAGCCGCCCCGGTTACTAAGTCAGATTCAGGGGTTGATCCCGGCGGAGCCGGTAATCACATCGGGAGCGCTGCATGATCCCGCCAATCGCGTGCCAGCCAGCTTGCTGCCAGAGCATCTATCCGCGCCCAAAAGGGAGGAAGCGCCCCAACCGGAGGAGACTTCGGCAGCCGCTATTGCCGCAGGCGCGGCAACCGCGGCCGTCGCCAGCGGGACGCCCGAGAAAGAGCAAACGCCGGGGCCCAAGACGCTCCCGGCATCAGCGAGCAAGCCAGCCCCGCCTCGAATCGTCCTGCCCATCATTGCCTGCATCTTCTTCCTCCTCATCCTGTTTGGCAGTCTCTGGAATCTGCTGGCTGCGGCGGAAGCGCCTTTGCGGCCCTCGGTGAAGAACGCCTACGCCTTCATCGAAATCCTCCCGCCCAACGCCCGCGTGCTCCTGGCCTGGGATTACGACCCCGCCACCCAGGGAGAAATCCAGCTCCTGGC
>JALXAF010000472.1 GCA_026992375.1 Anaerolineae bacterium | reverse complement strand
GGCGTCATCCCCTACATCACCGACCTCTACCTGCCCGACGAGGACGCGGTTCCCCTGGATCGGGTGGCCAATCAGCCCGGAGGCGATGGCGCTCCCATCGACATCGTCATCCCCTACCTGCCTCACATCGCCAATTTCGATGAGTTCGATCCCCTGCTGGCGGAGCCGGGCGTGCAGGTGCGGTTCGTGCGCCGGGCCGAGGAAGTCGGGCAGCCCAACGCTGTCATCCTGCCCGGCAGCAAGGCCGCGGTGGCCGATTTGCTGTGGCTGCGGCAGCAGGGCCTAGCGGACGCGTTCCTGCAGGCGCACGCCCGCGGCGCCGCGGTGGCGGGCGTGTGCGGCGGGTATCAGATGCTGGGCCGTGAGCTAATCGACCCCGAGGGGCTGGAAGGCCCGCGGGCGGGGACGTTCCCGGGCCTGGGGCTGCTGCCCATCCGCACGCGGTTCAATCGCCACAAGCGCACCACCCGCTCGCTGATGCAGCTGAACGACGGCACGCTGGTGACGGGTTACGAGATCCACACGGGCGAGACAACGCTGCTGGATGGCGCAAAGCCTTTCGGGACCATTGTGCGTCGCGGGGCGCGGGCCGAAAATGCGCCCGACGGGGCGCATTCCAGCGACGCCAGCGTCTGGGGAACTTACCTGCACGGCATCTTCGAAAACGACGGTTTCCGGCGCCAGTGGCTGGCGTCGCTGGGCTGGCTGCCCGGCAGCCAGCTTTCGGCCCGCGCCCAACGCCTGGCCGCTTACGAACGTCTGGCCGACATCGTCGAAGCCTCGGTGGACATGGACGCCATCCTCCGCCTTATGCACCTCACCTGATTTCTTTTTCTGGCTCAACAGGATTTCAGGGGGCATTGGTTGATTGACTGACAAATCTCGTTGCGCCGCCTCACTCGCCGAATGGATTCGGTTCCACGGGCGTTCCGCCGCCCGTCCCCCTGCGGGGACGGTGGTTTCCTCGTCAAAAGGGGTGCTGGAAGCGTCGGCGCAGGCCGACGAGCGGCCCATCTAATCAGGCTTCCTTATCTCCTCCCCTGCCCGTCTCGGAGCGGGGGAGGAACAAAAGGTGGGGGCAGCCCCTGGCCCTGATTTTAATCGGTGGGTTTAGAATGCCAAGCTGACTTTTGTCAGTCAACCAGGGGCATTGGTTTTACCAGACCCGCCGGATTGCGAATCCGGCTGGATGCAGAGAGCTATCAGGGCGGATTCGCAATCCGCCCGGCATCTCACCCCCTGAAATCCAAAAGAACCCTTTCTCTCTGTTGCAAAATTATGAACAAGTACACCCTTCTCAAACCATTTCTCCCTGTTCTGATTCTCGTCGCGCTTCTCTTCCCCGCCCGCGCCATTGCTCGCCCCCTGCCTCCCGCCACCACTCACCCACAGCGCCAGGCCGCGGTGGCAAAGGCCCTGGATTGGCTGCGCTCGCAGCAGCAGGCGGGCGGCGACCGCGACGGAGCCATCGGTGGCCTGGGCGAAAGCTGTGACATCGCCCGAGCCGTGGCCCAGGCGGGTGAAGACCCCGACAGCCCGGCCTGGACTTCCGTCAGCGTCAGTCTGCTCCAGCGCTGCAAACTGGAACTCCATGACTATATCGCCCGAAAAGACGCAGGTCGCATCGCCAAGGCGCTACGGGCCGCGGTAGCCACGGGCGAAAATCCTCGGGCCTTCGCTGGTTACGATCTGATTGCGCTGCTAGAGGCGCAATATGACGACAAGTCCGGCTTCTATCACCCCTACAACCTCTTCCGCAACAGCCTGGCCCTCATAGCGCTCAGCGAAGCCGGGCGTCCCATTCCCGCAAAAGCCATCCAGGCTGTGATTGCCGATCAGAACCCGGATGGATGTTGGGGCTGGCCCATCGGCGGCGATGTCACCGACACCGACACCTCGGGCCTGACCCTTCACGCCCTGGCTGGTGCTGGCTACGCCGATGCGCCCGCGGTCAGCCAGTGCATTGGCAGACTTATGGCAATGCAAAACGATGATGGCGGTTGGGAGCTCAGCGGCATTTATGACGACAAAGTGAGCAACGTTGATTCCACCGCATTGGTCATCCAGGGGCTGGTGGCCGCAGGCTGGGACCCTGACGGCCCCGCGTTCACGCGAGACCGCTCCGCCACCCAGGCCCTGCTTGCATTCCAGGCCCAGGATGGCTCCTTCTGGTGGCGATACGACGACGCGGGCGCGCAGCTTTTAGGCACAAAACAGGCCATCCAGCCGCTGGTGATGACCTACCCCAACGAAATCCCCAAGCCTATTCCGCTCTATCTGCCCCTGTTTACACATTGAGGCCTGGCCGCAGTTGGATCGTCCTTGCACATTACGCATCACGACCGTTGCAGACTCGCCCAACGTGGGCTTTGCCAACCTTCAGCACCAGCGATCATTCTATTTTCAAAACAGGCACCACGCGCGGTGGCGCGCCGATACCGATGAAATGAGAACGCAGATGACACGGATGCTTCGCAACGCAGATTTTCGCAGATTTTTTCTTTATCATCTGCGTTCATCCGTTTCAATCTGCGTCATCTGCGTTCTATTTACGGAACAGTTATCGGTGTGAAAAGTGGGGTTCGGGGCAAACGATGGATTGGAGACGCTGAAGTCTGTGGAAACGCAGGCGCCTGATTGCTTTCCATCCGCACTCTCCGTGTTCGCGTTCTGCATTCCAGGGCTTGGTTGTTGTATTTGAATTTGGTCTATACCAGATTGTTGTGGTATACTCGATTTCAACTTCTCGATGGAGGTGACGTCAGAGCCGCCAATCAACCATTCTACGCCTTTCACACGCAACCACGTTTTTGAGCCATCTCACTCAACCCAACCTCAAGGAGGAACAAATGAAACGCAGAACTTTGATTGTCATCGTGTTGATCATGGCCCTGGGGCTGTTGTTGGCCGCATGTGGCGGCGGCTCTGCTCCGGCCACCAAAGAAGCGCCCGCCCAGCCCACCAAGGCCCCCGAATCGACCACGGCTCCTGAGCCCACCAAAGCGCCCGAAGCAACTCAAGCTCCCGAGCCCACCAAGGCTCCCGAAGCCAAAGAAGGCGGCGTCCTGCGCATGCTCACCTGGGAAGGCTATGCGCCCGAGGAGCTGGTCAAGAAATTCAGCGATGAAACCGGCATCAAAGTCGAGGTCAGCT
>JALXAF010000471.1 GCA_026992375.1 Anaerolineae bacterium | reverse complement strand
CAATCCATCGAACCCCTGCCTATTTCCCAGATTGCCGAGGAAGTGGGCATTCTGCCTGAAGAGCTAATCCTCTACGGCAACGCCAAGGCCAAGGTCAAGCTGGAGGTGCGCGACCGTCTGGCGGATCAACCCAACGGCAAATACATCCTGGTCACCGCCATCACCCCCACGCCTCTGGGCGAGGGCAAGAGCACGACCACCGTGGGCTTGGCCCAGGCTCTGGGCGCGCATCTGGGCAAGGTGGCCTTTGCCAATGTGCGTCAGCCCAGCCAGGGCCCAACCTTCGGCATCAAGGGCGGCGCGGCCGGCGGCGGTTACAGCCAAATCATCCCCATGGAGGATTTCAACTTGCATCTCACGGGCGACATCCACGCCATCACCGCTGCCAATAATCTGCTGGCCGCGGCCATCGACACCCGGATGCATCATGAGTCCTACCAGTCGGATGAATCCCTGTTCAATCGTCTGTGCCCGCCCGCCAAAGATGGCAGCCGCAAGTTCTCGCCGGTGATGCTACGCCGCCTGAAGAAGCTAGGCATCGACAAGACTGATCCCAACGATCTGACCGAAGAAGAGCGCAGTCGCTTCGTGCGCCTGGACATCGACCCCGACACCATCACCTGGCGCCGAGTGGTGGACACCAACGACCGTTATCTGCGCAAAATCATGATCGGCCTGGGGCCCAAGGAGAAATTCCAGCGGGAAACCGGCTTCGATATCACCGTGGCCAGCGAGATCATGGCCATCCTGGCTCTGACAACTTCTCTGGCCGATATGCGCGAGCGCTTGGGCAAGATGGTTGTGGCCATGAGCCGCAGCGGCGAGCCTATCACCGCGGATGATTTGGGCGTGGGCGGTGCGCTGACCGTGCTGATGAAGGATGCCATCATGCCCAATCTGATGCAGACCCTGGAGGGCACGCCCGCTTTCGTGCACGCCGGACCTTTCGCCAACATCGCCCACGGCAACTCCTCCATCGTGGCCGATCAGATCGCCCTGAAGCTGGCCGGGCCCGATGGCTACGTGGTTACCGAGGCGGGCTTTGGTGCGGACATTGGCATGGAGAAGTTCTTCGACATCAAATGTCGTTATAGCGGCCTGATTCCCAACGCTGTTGTGCTAGTGGCCACCATCCGGGCGCTGAAGATGCACGGCGGCGGCCCCAAAGTCGTGGCCGGTCGGCCTCTGGATCCGGCCTACACCGAGGAGAATCTGGAACTGGTGAAGAAGGGCGCGGAGAACCTTAAGGTGCACATCAAGAACACGCTCAAGTACGGCGTGCCCGTGGTGGTGGCGGTCAATCGCTTTAGCACCGACACCGAGGCGGAAATCGAGCTGGTGCGCAAGATCGCCCTGGAGGCGGGCGCGGAGAACGCGGTCATGTCCAACCATTGGGCCGATGGCGGAGCAGGGGCGGTCGAGCTGGGCAAGGCGGTCATTGCCGCGGCGGAAAAGCCCAGTAACTTCAAGTTCCTCTACAATCTCGATCTTCCCATCAAGACCAAGATCGAGATCATCGCCAGGGAAATCTACGGCGCTGGCAGCGTCACCTACACCGAGCTGGCCGAAAAGCAGATCAAGAGCTACACCGAGAATGGCTTCGACAGGCTGCCCATCTGCATGGCCAAAACCCACCTCAGCCTCAGCACTGACCCCACCAAGAAGGGCGCGCCCAAGGGCTTCAACGTGGAAGTACGCGAAGTGCGGGCCAGCGTGGGCGCGGGCTTCATCTTCCCCTTGCTGGGCGCCATGAGCACCATGCCCGGCCTACCCACCCGCCCCGCCTTCTACGATGTGGACGTGGACCTGGAAACGGGCAAAGTCGTGGGATTGTTTTAGTCAAGATAAGTGAGTCGCACGTCCGGCGTGCGACTCACTTCCCCAATTCGGGCATGGTTCAACGTAGGCGTTGGGGCTTTGGTAAATTGGATGTCGCCCATCTTGATATACGTTTCTGCCAGCATTTCGAAAAAGACGGGCGTTTGGGATTGACAGGAGGAGGGAATTCTGCTAAACTGTGGCATCGCCACTTTCTCAACCATGCAGTCGTTGTACCACCACAACATTGACGAAGGTAGAATGCCCGAAGAAATTGCACGGCAAAATGGCTCCGGTGTGAATCATTCCGCCAACTCCCTTGCCCGAATCAGAAGCAGGCTTCCCGCTTTTGCCGCAGCCGAACAAAAGGTCGCGCAGTGGGTGTTGCAACACGCGGAAGATGTGGTGCACATGTCGATGGCACAGGTCGCCCGAGAATGCGGCGTCAGCGACACCACCGTGTTGCGATTTTGTCGGGCCGCCGGGTTTCAGGGCTACACTGATATGAAGCTGGCGATTGTTCAGGATATGGCCAGCCCCACCCAACTGGTGCATGATGACATCACCGAACAAGATGACGCCATCACCATCGCCCGTAAGGTGTTTCATTCCAACATCCAGGCTTTGCAAGACACGCTGGAAGTGCTGGACGGCGCTGCATTGTCTCAAGCCGCCGACATGATCGCTTCGGCGGAGCAGATTCTAATCATCGGCGTGGGAACATCGGGGCCCATCGTGCAGGATATGTATCATATGTTCTTCCGGCTGGGATTCAATGTGCGGGCGCAAACCGACTCCTATTTGCAATTGATGGAGGCGGCGTTGGTGGAGGAGGGGGATGTCGTGGTGGGGATTTCACAATCTGGCAGCTCCACCGACCCGGTGCTCACCATCGAAGAGGCCAAGCGCAACGGTGCGTCCACCATCGTCATCACCGGCAACGCCGAGTCTCCCATCACCAAATACGCGGATGTGACCTTGTTGGCTGTCTCTCGCGAAACCCGGGCCGAAGCCATCGCCTCCCGCATCGCCCAGATGACGCTGGTGGATGCACTTTATGTGATTATCTCCATGCGTATGCTTCCCATTACGACCCAGAACGAAACAAAAATCTGGAAGGCTATTATCCAAAAAACGCTGTAACTATACCCCCATCCTCTCATAGCGAGGCAAAAACCGCGAAGACACGAAGACACAAAGACGCGGAGGAGAAATGAAAGGTTTTCTGCGTTTCTTCGAAAAGCTTCGAGCCTTCGTGGCAAAGCGTTATGTGGGATGCCTGTGTGGTTACAAAACGCTTTAGATAAGGAGGTTCAGCAGGCTACCAGAACGAATT
>JALXAF010000470.1 GCA_026992375.1 Anaerolineae bacterium | reverse complement strand
CGGAAGCGCCTTTGCGGCCCTCGGTGAAGAACGCCTACGCCTTCATCGAAATCCTCCCGCCCAACGCCCGCGTGCTCCTGGCCTGGGATTACGACCCCGCCACCCAGGGAGAAATCCAGCTCCTGGCCCAACCCATCCTGCAGCACCTGCGGCGGAAAGGAGCCAGGATGGCGTTTATGAGCCTGCGCCCCTTTGGCCCCAACGTCGCCGATGACGCATTGGTCCTCAGCAACCGCCTGCGACCTCTGGGAGAGCCCGCAGGCCCGCCGTCCGCAAGCTTCGGTTTCATTCCGGGCGAAAGCGCGGCCTTGCGCTCACTGACTCTCTCCCCGGTTATCACCTCTAACCGACCGGCGATGAGCGCCCAGACCACGGGCCTGCATCCCGCCCAGACCATCGACGCCTTCGACCTGATCATCGAATTCAGCTCGGATGTGGCGAGTGCTCAGGAGTGGGTGGAGCAAACCGCGGTGCGCTCGCAAACGCCGCTGCTCGTCGCGGCCTCGGGCGCGGCGGCTCCGGCGCTGCGGCCTTATGAGCAGACCCGTCAGATCGGGGCGTTGCTCTCCGGCTATCCCGATGCGCTGGCTTACGAAATCCTGCTCGGGCAAAAAGGCCCGGCTTACGCCCAGACAACCGCGCAAACCCTGGCGCTGCTGGCGCTGCTCGGGGTGATCTTCCTGGCCGCTTTTCGGTCGTTGCTTCGCAAATAACCGATTCCCATGTCCATTTCTCACATTCTCGGCATTCTCCTGGCCTCGGCCCTGACCCTGATGATTTTCAGTCGGGCGTTTGGGCCCAACCCGGCCTTTCGCTGGGCCTCTATGCTGCTGTTGGGAGCGGGCGCAGGCTATGTCGCCGCGGTTGCGTTGCGCCAGGTGATTTTCCCGGCGCTATCCGCCACCGAACTTCGCAATCCCCTCCAATTCGGCGTGGTCGTCGTCTCAGTTGCGCTGTCTGCGCTACTGTTGCTGCGATTCGCCTCGCGACCCGAAATCCGGGCGTGGGGGCTACTGCCGTTGGGAGTTTTGGCGGGCGTAGGGGGCGCGCTGGCGCTGGCCGGAGCCATGCGCGGCTCGCTGCTGCCCCAGTTGATGGGCGTGGCAGTGCTGCGCTGGCAATTCTTTCCGCATTTTCCCGCGCTGGACGCGCTCAGCGTGGTGCTGGCCACCCTGACCAGCCTGGGCGTGCTGCTTTATCTGCTTCCGGGCCTGGATGGAGCGGAAGAGGATGAGGAAGAAGAACAAATCTGGGTGATAAAGCTGCTGCATGGCTGGCGAAAATGGGGATACTGGGCGTTGATGTTGGGCCTGGGTGCGTTGCTGGCCAGCACCGCGGGCGCTCGCATCACCCTGCTCATCGACCGGGTGCAGTGGCTGCTGGGGCTGTGGTTTTAACCGAAAAAGTTTTGTCCCATGCAAGGTCGAAAAGAGGCCAAGGGGAAGAGATTGGGGCTCTTCTGGATTTCAGGAGGTGTTCCGCGCTAAAAACCCCGCGTCAAGCGCCCGGTGAGCAGCGCCCCCAAGCCATACATGGCCAACAGGCCCGCGGCCGCGCCCGTCGCTCCCCACAAATGCACGCCTGCGGTCAGCAGGCCCAGGCCCGCGGCCACCATGAATGCGGTCACGGCAAAGGCCGCCCGCTGCCGATTGCCCGCCATCAGCGCCCGAGAAAGGAAGATGTAGATGAAATAGACCAGAATGGCCCAGGCCAGAATCTGCAACACCCGCACCGCATCCTCATAGCCCTGCCGACGGTAGAGCAGCCGGATGACGAAGGGGGCCAGCAGCGTCAGGCCCGCGGCCGCGGGCAGCAGCGCGGCCAGACCCCATCTGAGATATTTGTGCATGGCCGCCCGAAACGCGCCCCGCTCGTGCGCATACAGCCGGGAGATGGCCGGATACACCGCGTCGGTGAAAGAGAGGATCAGGGTCATCATCACCTTGATGAGCTGAAACGCGGCGTCATACACGCCCGTGACCGCCTCGCCGGCGATGACCGAAAGCACCAACACGTCCAGCCGCTGGGTGAGCGCGTCGAACGCGGCCATGCCGAAGAAATCCAGCGATTCCCGCAGCAGCTTGCGGGCGAAAGCGAAATCCCAGCGGGGGCGGCGCACCAGCCGCAGATGCAGTGCGGCCAGGGTCACCATCAGCGCGGCCAGCCCGATGCCCGCCACCCGGATTACCGCCAACACGATGACCCCGCCGCCCAACGAGAGCAGCAGGATGGCCGTGACCAATTGGGCCGTGGCGCTGAGCATCTCGGCGTAGACCAGATATTGCATCTTCTCGATGGCCCGCAACAGGGCTCCGGCCAGGGAATAGAGCGTGAACAGGGGCAGCGCCAGCACCGCCACCCACAACATCCATTTGGTGTCCGCGGGATACGGCATCATCGCCACCACGCCCACCATCGCGGCCATCACCCCCAGGGTGGTCAACCCCTGCGCGGCCAGGCCCGCCCAATAGTAATGATTGCTCTGCGCGTAATCCCGGGCCACGTTGCGGGTGACCAGCCGCGGCAGCCCGAAGGTGGCCATCACCTGAAAGATGTTCAAGAACGCCAGCAAGATGCTGAATTTGCCCTGCCAGGTGGGCCCGTAAAAATTGGCGATGTACAAAATCAGCGCAAAGGCCAGGATGATGCGAATCCCCTGGGCAACGCTGAGGAAAAGGGTGTTGCGGGCGACAGTGCGGGACATTGGGAGGTGCGAGTAATGGTCGATCAGATGATCTTGGCAGTTCAATCAGCAGGGTTCTGTCTGACAGGCTTCGTCAGGCGTAAAACGTCAAACGTCATGCGGTTGTCGGCAGAGCGGCGTCTCTGCCATGAGCCACGACATCGTTAGTGAGCGTCTAAAAATTACTTCCCTTTTTTGAGGTTTTCACGTTTGCGAGAGAAAGCCCCCCTCAGTCCCCCCCGCAAACGGGGGGATGTCATCTTCGCCTGAAAAAATCCTTTGCAAACCAGCGGCTCCCTCCCCTGCAAAGGAGCGAAGCGACTGGCGGGGGAGGGCCGGGGTGGGGGCGAAGCTCTGGCGGCCTGGTCGGAAAAGGGAACTAATCTCTGGATGTGTACTTAGCATTTTACGGATGATGTGAGGCGACATGAAAAGCCGATATTGCTTTGGCGGACGTTTTTCGCCACACCCTGCATAGTTATGATCTCT
>JALXAF010000469.1 GCA_026992375.1 Anaerolineae bacterium | reverse complement strand
CACTTTTTGCCACGAAGACACGAAGAAAGGCGAAGGCACGAAGTATTTTTCTTTATTTTTCCTTCGTGTCTTCGAAAAACTTCGAGCCTTCGTGGCTTTTGGCGACTTAAAGTCAAGTACGTTAGCAATTACGTTTTATTGGAAGAAATCGATGAGGATGGGATTCACCACATCGGGCTTTTCGAGATGAGGCACATGCCCGGCCTCTGGGATGGCGTGGAATTCAGCCTGGGGGATGAACTGGCGCACGATCTCATTGTGCAGGAAGGGAACCACCTGGTCCTCCTCGCCCCAGATCAACAGCGTAGGGATGCCGTGACGCCCCACCGCCCTGAATGCGTCCGACGCATCGGTGAGGACGCCCGAGCGCATGGTGGCAAGCAACGCCCGCTTGAAGCCTTTGAACTGCATCTGCGTCTTGAATTTTTCGATGTACGCTTCATCGGGCGTTTTCATGTCTCTGGCAAGATTGTCCAGCAGCACCTTGTCTCCGATGCGGGCCATGAGCCAATCGCCGATGACAGGCAGTTTGACCAGTTTGATGGACAGAGATTCGGGCATGGGCAGTCCCGCAGGGTCCAGCAACGCCAGCCGTCTCACCTGCTCCGGGCGACGCGCTGCGAACACGGCTGCGATGGGACCGCCCATAGAAAGCCCGGCCAGGCCCAAGGGGCGAGGGACAGCCAGCGCATCCACCAGCTCGGCCAACTGGCCATCGAAAAGCTCCCGGTCGTAGCGCGCGTGGGGCCTATCGGAAAAGCCGCGGCCGAACAGATCGTAGCGCAACACCCGAAAGCCCGCCGCGGACAGGGCCTCGAAGACGGGGTCCCAAATGTAGCCGGGGACGGAGAAGCCGTGCACCAGAACGATGGGAGGACCGTCTTCGGGCCCGGCCAGCTCGTAGTGCGTCACGCCGGCAGAAAGCCGTGCGAATGATCCAGGCGCTTCGGCCCGGGCTTCGTCATCCAGAATGCGAACCTCATATTTTTCGGTCATGGTCAACGTCTCATTCGGTTTCATCGAATCGATAGCCAAAGAGTTCGATATCCACTTAATAGCGTTCAGCCACAAGCGCCCTGGTGTCCGCGTCGTAATAATCCTGATAACGAGGAGTTGCGATGACCCGACGACTGATTCATCCAAGGCGACGGCATGGCCGGTCGGTGCAGATCATCGTCGGAGATGCGGGGCGGGAGAAAGTTGCGTATAATAGACGTTATCGGAAATAAGAAAGTTCTTGTTCATGCCTGGCATCATGCTGCTGGCAACGATCAATGATTAATGACCAATGATCAAAGGTGGAATCAACGTGTTTTACACTTTAATCATCACTCATTAATCATTGATTCGGGCATGATTGAGCAGAAGGTTGAGTGGCGGCCTCGCCGTAAGTTATTTCCAATAATGTCTAATGCACCCCAAATCCTACTCCACATCCCACTCACTGGCAAGAAGCGCTCTTCATGCGACTCGGTTTCCCCGTCAGCGTGCTGGGCCGCGCGGGCCTGCGCAGCCATGACAGCCGTCGCTGGCAAAACAACCCCCATCTTTCCATCAGCCTGGCTTATCTGCGTGACGTTTTCCTTTATCTCGAAAGCCAACAGATAACCATGTATCGGTTGTCGTCCAACCTGGCGCCCTATCTCACACATCCTGAACTGCCCCGGTTCCACGGGCAGATCCAGGAATGCGGGGCGGAGTTGGAGACCGTGGGGAAGTTGGCCCGCAGGCTAGGGTTACGTCTCAGCTTTCATGCGCCCGCTTATGCGCTGCTCAACGCGCCCGATCCCCATCGTCTGCGCCAGTCTCAGGCGACTTTGGCGGGCCTGACCGCCATCCTGGATGGCATGGGCCTGGGGCCGGACGCGGTCATCGTAGTGCATGTGGGCGGTCATTATCACCAGCGCGCCGCCGCGCTGACGGCTTTTATGCGCGGTTTCGAGACATTGCCCGCGGCCGTGCAGCGTCGTTTGGTGCTGGAGCACGATGATCGGCGGTTCGGTGTGGCGGATGTGGCGTGGCTGCACGAGCGCACGGGCGTGCGGCTCGCGTTCGATTTCCTCCACCACCAGCTTTACAATCCCGACGACATCCCCACCGAAGAGGCGCTGGCCATTTGCCTGGCCAGTTGGCCACCGGACCAGACGCCCAAAATCCATTTCAGCACGCCCGCCACCGAGATGGTGCAAGATCGCAAGGGCGTCCCGCATCCGCCCCGGCTCAACCGCCACAGCCATTACATCAACCCCTTCGAATTCATCGCCTTCCTGCGCAGTCTGCCCCGCATAAGGGATTTCGACATCATGCTGGAGGCCAAGGCCCGGGATCTAGCGCTGCTGCAATTGCGCCGCCATCTGGCCCGGTACGCCCCCGATCTGGCGCAGAAGCTCGGTTGAGAGCGTTGCTGCGTGACGTCGAGGGACGTTACTTTGCTCATAGCTGATTCTTGAAATTGCAACATTCGGGCAAAGCAACGTAGAATGTTCTCCAGAATCCTTCACATTCGACGCCCTTATGATCATCTCCCGATTGTTTCTCGCTGCTTTGTTCACCCTCGTAGCTCTGATAGGGCTATCGGGCGCGGCCCTGGCCCAGACTGACGATCCTCCCGCCAACTGCATCTACGTAGAGCAGGATGGCGACTTCGAGGCGGGGGGCGTCTGGCGATTCGCCGAGACGGCCAGCCCCGGTTTTGTGGATGAAACCATGGCCCACAGCGGCGTTCGCTCCGCCTTTGTGGGAGTCCCCGCCGACGCCGAAAATCAAATGGTGGATTCTACGGTGTGGCAGAAGATGCGCCTGCCCACGTCAGAACGCATCACCGCGAGCTTGTGGCTGCGCTCTCAGCCGGGCGATGAAAACGATAATCGTTACATCGTTGTTTGGGATTTAGAGACAGATGAATCAACCGTTTTGCTCTACGAGCAAGCGACCGAGGAGGACTGGCGCGAGGTTTCGGTAGATCTGACGCCCTTCGCAGGCAAAGATATCCTTTTGGTCATGGGCGTCCACAATGACGGGGAAAATCTGAAGGCAAGCATGTGGGTGGATGATGTCCATGTCATCGCTTGCAATCCCTCCACAGCCACGCCCGCACAGGGTGACACTCCCGCAACAACCTCCTCGCCTGCCGCGAGCCCGACGCCCACGGCCACGCCATCGCCGTCTCCAACGCTGACGCCCACCCCCACCAACAC
>JALXAF010000468.1 GCA_026992375.1 Anaerolineae bacterium | reverse complement strand
GCTGATGCTCCTGACCGCGCGCACGCCATCGGGCGGGTTGTACTGCTTTTCGAGTCAGTCGACCTGGCTAATGGTAGTCATTGGTTTGGTAGGGGGAGTGGGTGTTCAGGAAGTCAAAAGCCTATCTAACGCCAGCATACCCTCCAGAGGGTCTCACAAACCAGTGCCCAAAGTCATGCTGTGGTCATAAAAACATTCTTCATATTTCCTTAACCACTGGATGAGGAATGGTTGCTATACTGGGATCATCATGGGCTGGTTGTGCACGCCGCCCAACCCCTTCACATAAATTACTTCATTAGGAGACGCACCATGAAACTTTCCAAAACTCTGAAACGACTTCTCGTTGGCTCGCTGGCCCTTGGCGCTCTGACGCTGACGCTAACAGCCTGCGGAACCGAGGCTTTCGCCGATGATTCGGCCACACTCAATGACGCTGCGCCCGTGGTGCAGACGACACAACAGACGAACGCCGCTGGCGCGGCCTTGCAGCAAGACAGCGGTTATGGCAAGCAGGGCGCCAATAGCGCAGCCAACCAGGCCCAAGGCTGCCAGATGAACATGGCCGCCAATCTGCCCCCGGCGGGCGAGGTGGACGACCAGGAAATCGACGATCTCTTGTGGATGCGCGAGGAAGAGAAACTGGCCCGGGACGTGTACGTCACTCTGGGCGAGAAGTGGGACTTCCCCGTGTTCTCGCACATCAGCCAGTCCGAGCAACAGCACATGGACGCCATCGCCATTCTGCTGGAACGCTACGGCATCGAAGACCCGGTTGGCGATAACCCCGCCGGCGCCTTCACCAGCCCCGAGCTGCAGGCCCTCTATGACGATCTAGTGGCCCAGGGCAGCCAGTCTCTGGCCGAGGCGCTGAAAGTGGGCGCCACCGTCGAAGATGTCGATATCTTTGACCTGCAACAGGCCATCGCCAACACCGACAACGCTGACATTCAGCAGGTGTATAACAGACTGCTGACAGGTTCCGAGAATCACATGCGGGCCTTTGTGGGCTCGTTGCAACAGCAGACGGGCGAGACTTACACCCCGCAGTACATCGATCAGGCCACCTTTGACGCCATCATGGCAGCCAGCAACGGCCACGGTCATGGCAACGGCCACGGTCATGGCAACGGCCACGGTCATGGCAACGGCCACGGTCATGGCGGCGGCCATGGTGGCAACGGCGGCGGCCATGGCGGCAACGGCCATCATGGTCATGGTGGACATGATCAGCAAGGCGGCAACGGTTAGGCCTTTCATCGCACCAAACCCAACAGCCAATCTGCCTTCCCTCCAAATCAAGGGTCAATCGGGTCGAGAAAAATCTTTTCGGCCCGATTGATATATATCTTGGAAGCGCTTCCACTTGCCAGGGGCTGAAGATAATCCTCACATTTTCTTAACCACAGTGGGTGGGAACATCGCTATACTGGAAGTAACAAGAGCAGTCATAGAGGTTGTCCGATTCCTTTATACAAACCACTTCATCAGGAGACACACCATGAAACTTTCCAAAAATCTAAAACGACTTCTTGTCGGCTCGCTGGTACTCGGCGCTCTGGCGCTGGTCGTGGCCGCAGCTATACCCACTATCACCTCCGCCCAGAATGGCCCGGGCGGTTTTAATCACCCCGGCCCCGATCACTCCGGCCCTATGGCCCATGCCTCCGATCATCATGGTCCCATGGCTTTCGGGCCCGAGACGGATGGGCAGTTCCTGGCCGACGCCCTGGGCATCAGCGTGGAAGAGCTGCAAGCCGCGCAGGAGCAGGCTTTCCAGGCCGCCCTGGCCCAGGCCGTGGCCGATGGCAAGCTCACCCAGGAGCAGGCGGACGCCATCGCCTCGCACCTTGATCACTTCCCCCCAGGCATGATGGGCCGCTTCGGCTTGGGTGGCGACATCGATATGAACGCCCTGCTGGCTGACGCCCTGGGCATTAGCGTCGATGAACTGAACGCCGCCCGCCACACTGCCCGCGACGCCGCCCTGGATCAGGCTGTGGCCGATGGCAAGCTCACGCAAGAGCAGGCGGATCAAATAAAAGCGGCTGCGGCCCTGCGCGAGTACTTCGAGCAGAGCGGCTTGCCGGAGCAGATGCAGGCCCTGGTGGAGCAGACCGTGAACCAGGCGGTGCAGGATGACGTCATCACCCAGGAGCAGGCCGACCATTTCCTGCAAAACCAGCCCGGTTTTGGCATGCCCGGCATGCCCGGTATGAAGCCCTTTGGCGGACGCCAGCCCCATGGCGGTATGAGACCCTTCGGCGGTTTCCCCGAACGATTTGGCGGATTCTCTCCCCAGGGACGCCAGGGGATGCACTTTCCGGGACGCGGCTTCTTTCCGGGACGCGCTCCCGGCATGGCGCCCAACCAATAATTTAGCGCCTCCTCCCACTTCACGCAGCGCCGCCCCCACGCCCGGCATCGGCAACGATGTGCGGGCGTTGCGGGGTGGCGTGCGTGATCCCGGACGGAATGTTACAATTGCCTCATGACTACCATCCTTGTCATCGATGACGTCAGCAACATCCGCACCCTGGTCGCCAGTTATCTCGAGGGCGAGGGCTATCATGTGCTGACCGCAGCCAACGGGCGTGAGGGGCTCGAAATCGTGCGCCAGGCCTCCCCCGATCTCATCATTCTCGATATCATGATGCCCGAGTTAGGCGGGTTCGAGTTCATGCAGGCGCTGGGGGAAGAAAACGCCACGCCTGTGATCATGCTTACGGCCCGCATCGGCGAATCGGACAAAGTGCGGGGGTTGGAGCTGGGCGCGGATGATTATGTGACCAAGCCGTTTAGCATGAGAGAGTTGGCAGCACGCGTGAAGGCAGTGTTACGGCGTTCGCCCCACGCCAAACGCGTGAACAACCTGGTGCAACTGGGCGACATCATCCTGGACAAAACGGCCCGTTCGGTCACCGTGGCTGGCGAAAGCAAAGACCTGACCCCCAGCGAATTTTCTCTGCTTCAGACCTTTCTTCTGGAGCCGGGCCGTGTCTTCAGTCGCCTGGAGTTGCTGGAGCGCGTGCAGGGCAACGCCTACGAAGGCTATGAACGCACCATCGACGTCCACATCCGCAACTTGCGGGCCAAAATCGAACCAGATCCCCGCCATCCCCGCTACATCGAAACCGTCTACGGAGCCGGATACCGGCTGAAGCCTGCAGATGACAGTCACTCCGTCTAGTACACGAAAGCTAAAATAGGTGCGCGATTTGTTATGTTGATGCGCTGCGCCGAAAGTGTGTTCCGGCGCATTTTCCCCGCCTAACCCGCCGGAACGCATTTCCGGCTGGGCGCAAACGTCAGCAGCCAACCTTTCCCTCCAAGAACCCCATGCGCTCTCTATCCCTCAAACTCACCCTGGCCTTTTTGCTGGTTGGCATCACCGGCGTCTTGCTGGTCTCGCTGTTCGTGGGGCTGCGCACCCGGCGCGAATTCGATCAATTCGTGCTCGATCGTTTTCAGACCGATATGGTTGCAGCCTTGCAGCGTTATTATGAGGAAAATAGAAGCTGGCAGGGCCTCGACAGGGTGTCCATCCACATGCCTTATGGCCCCCGCGAGATGCCTTTCGAACGCGCCCCCGTGGTCGTCGCCAATGCCGACAGCATTGTCGTCCATGGCAATCGCCATATGCACGTGGGGGCGCGGCTGTCGCCGCAAAATATGGCTCAGGCTGTTCCTATTCGGGCGGGAGGCAGAATCGTGGGGTGGGCGCTATTCAAAGGCCCGCTGCAACCGCCCGCTGCCACATCCCCGGAGGCGGTTTTTCTGAATCGCATACGGCTGGCGATAGCGCTGGCCGCCATTGCCGCCAGTTTACTTGCGTTATTGCTGGGTGCGCTGCTGGCCCGTAGCATCACCAAGCCCGTAAAAACGTTGACTGCGGCCACCAAACGGGTGGCCCAGGGCGAGTTGGGCCTGCAAGTGCAGGTGAAATCCCACGATGAGCTGGGCGAGCTGGCCGCGTCGTTCAATCACATGAGCAGCGATCTGGCGGAGGCCAGCCGCCTGCGCAAGCAGATGACCGCGGACATCGCCCATGATCTGCGCACGCCGCTGACCGTGATTCTGGGCTACGCCGAAGCCCTGGCCGATGGCAAGATGGCGGGCGATTCCGAGATTTTCACCGCCATCCATGAGGAGGCGCAGCATTTACAGCGGCTGGTGGAGGACCTGCGCCTGCTGTCGCTGGCCGACGCCGGAGAGCTGGCGTTGCACCGGCAGCCGGTGGCTCCGGTGCAGATGTTGCAGCGCCTGCAACGGGCGCGCCAACTCCAGGCCCGGCAGCGGGGCATCCGTTTGCAGATAGAGGCCGATCCCGATCTCCCCACCATCTTCATCGACCCCGAGCGCATGATGCAGGCCCTCTACAATCTCATCGACAACGCCCTGCGCCACACGCCCGCCGGAGGCCAGGTGCGCCTGTGCGCCCGCAGCCGCGAGGGGAGGGTGCAACTGATGGTGGCGGATACGGGCAGCGGCATCGCCGCCGAGGACCTACCCCACATCTTCGAGCGCCATTACCGTAGCGACAAGGCGCGGGCGCGGGATGACGGCTCCTCGGGCCTGGGCCTGGCCATCGTCAAAGCCATCGTCGAACTACATGGGGGAACGATAGAAGTTGCCAGCATCCTGGGTGAAGGAACGACATTTACGATCACATTGGCCGCATTAAGCAAATAACCCCCCAGTATCAGGGCAATACCTTCGCCAAAAAGAGGGAAAAGTGAGTGGGGGAATAGAATGGGAGAAATCACACCAAATGGTTTCTCTCCACCATTCACACCACTCATGCCAAAGATCACCACACTTTTAACTATTTTCGAAACAACGCTTTCCAAGACGAGCCTGCGGCAGATGGCCATCATTATCACCGCCACGCTGCGGTCAAACGGCCGGGTGGCCATGTCCGAGCTTTCACGTTGAGCGAATGAAGGAGGCGGCTACTGTACAATTCAGATCTTTTTTTCATACAGTATTTTCATACAGTATTGCCATGGCCCACTCTGTTCTGGTCATTTTTCAAGCCCCACCTTCATACTCTGTAACGCAAATACATCCTTGCCGGGGATAAAAGCGTGGCGACCAAGGCAAGGAAGAAGCCCGATGGTCTGGCTCGTTTCTTTTCACCCAGCTATAGCAAGCCCATACGGGGCCTTGCTCTGTTTACCTTGGCGCTGCTCGACGTGAAGCAAGGGACGTCCACGCCTATTTTTGGGGAGCAGGTCATCAAAAGCGAGGCGAAGAAGAACCTGGCCAAGGCGAAGCCGAAGAAAAAAGAAGTCAACCAGACGAATTTCATCACGCACAAGCGGGCGCATAACGCCCCTGACTGAAATCTTCTGAGGCGATGGTCCCGCCGCAGTTTTCATAGGTTGCTTGCATGCGCTTGTTCCATGAGTTAATCAACCACATCATTTCTGACGATGCTTCTCTTGTTGGGGGAGACAACGGTCACCGTCGGCCAGGAGC
The DNA here is from genome assembly GCA_026992375.1 of Anaerolineae bacterium. GTDB lineage: Bacteria > Chloroflexota > Anaerolineae > J102 > J102 > M2005. The sequence continues at coordinate 5,101 of JALXAF010000468.1, read as the reverse complement.
GCTTTTGCTCATTCAACTGCTCCACGCTGTCGCGCAGTAGTAGATCCGATGGCCGTCTTCCGCAATATCAGGACAGAGTTATCGTTGTAACGCCCGAATTGCCGTTACGCAACGTTTCAGAAACGCGCGCTGTATCACCAGAAGCGCGCGACGCAACATCCTGGAAATGGTGAAGTTCCGGCGCTTTCTGGGCCAGAACGGGCCACTCCCGTTTGGGAAACTGCACCAGATGACGGGCGTGGAATTCATAAGCCAACCCAGGTGAGTCGGTCAGCAAACGGGCCTACTTCAGGCGGCGAAATTCATCGATCAGAAAACGATAGATGGGGTGTTGAAAGAGGGATTTGGTCATGGGATGCTTGCACCTCAGTAGGATGAGAGAATGGCGATGCCATCGGCAACGGTCAAATGGGCTCGGAAGTATCACCGTTTACGGATGAACATCAAGCGTAAAACGTCAAACGTCATGGTCAGCGCAGATTCTGTGACGTTTGACGCATGACGTTTGACGAGCTCTCGAATGACAGGCCAGAGGCGTCCAAGATGATAACGGAGAAAACAAAAAGACCCCGCGATGATTCACGGAGTCCTTGGCTCGGGCGCAATGAGCGCCTCTGTTGTGATTATGGCATCCTCCCCGCCCGCAGGCAATGGCGGGGTTGGGGCATAAATTGGAACGGGCTTGCCAAATATCGGTATCGGAATTATAATAATTCTGCCTATCCGATACGATATTTAGTGCACGCATGTCTAAAACCCTACTCGAAACCCGACTCTTCAATCGCATCCAACAGAAAAAAGCGCAGCTTGATCAACTGCGCCCTCTGCCCGCGGCCGCGGTGCAGCGCCTGCGCGAGCAATTGATGGTGGAATGGATTTACAACTCGAACGCCATTGAGGGCAGCACGCTGACCTTGCGTGAGACGCAGCTCATTCTGGAAACGGGCCTCACCATTGGCGGCAAGAGCCTGCGCGAGCATTTCGAGGTCATCAATCATCGCGAAGCCATTCGCTATGTCGAATCCCTGGTGGCGGAAGACGCCCCCATCTCGCCGCAAATCGTGCGTGAGTTGCATCATCTGGTGCTGAAAGGCATCGATGACGAAAACGCCGGGCAATATCGGTCCCTGGCCGTGCGCATTGCGGGATCGTCTCACCAGCCCCCAAGAGCCTGGGAAGTGCCCTCCCGCATGCAGGATTGGAGCGCCTGGCTGAACGACGCTGCGACGGCGTTGCACCCTGTGGAGCGAGCGGCCATGGCTCATCACAGGCTCGTCGCCATCCATCCCTTCATCGATGGCAATGGCCGCACAGCCCGTCTGGTGATGAACCTGTTGCTGATGAGGGATGGGTATCCTCCCACTGTCATTCGCCAGGAGAATCGGCGTCAGTATTACAAAGTCCTGGCCCAGGCCGATGGCGGCAATGATCGCCCGCTGGTGAATTTCGTGGGCATGGCCGTGGAGCGCAGCCTGACGCTTTACCTGGAAGCCTGCACGCCCGATGTGCCAGGCTCCGATAAAGATGAGTGGATACCGCTGCGTGAAGCGGCAGAGGGCACGCCCTATTCCCAGGAATATCTCAGTCTGCTGGCCCGCCGCGGGCGGTTGGAGGCCGTGAAACGGGGCCGTGTCTGGTATACGACCCGCCAGGCGGTGGCAGATTACATGCAGTCGTTGAAGCGTTCATCCAAACGATGAGGAGGTGCTTTCATGTCCGTACTTGAGCGATTGGCGTCCGCCCAGGGGCGCCGCGATGATGTTCCCAATCAGGAACTGGCCCGCGAGCTGGCCCGGTCGCGAGATGAGGAGGCCATCCGCGAGCTTGTGGCGCATCTTCACGACCGCGACCGCAAAATTCAGAGCGACTGCATCAAGACCCTGTACGAGATCGGCTACCTCGCGCCCGAGCTCATCGCGCCCTATGTGGATGACTTTCTATCCTTGCTCCACAGCCGCAACAATCGCCTGGTCTGGGGCGGCATGATCGCACTGGCCACCATCGCCCATCTGCAGGCGCCCGCGCTGTTCGAGCATCGGCAGGAGATCCAGCGGGCCATCGACCAGGGCTCGGTGATCACCGTGGATCGGGGCATTCGGGCGCTGGCCACGGTCGCGGCTCAGGATGCCGCGTATCGTCGGGAACTGTGCCCCTTCCTGCTGGCCCACCTGCAAACCTGTCGGCCCAAAGACCTGCCCGCTCGGGCCGAGGCGGTTCTGATCGCGGTGGACGAAGCGAATCAGTCTGCGTTCATCGGGACGTTGCAACAGCGTATGCCCGACATGAGCCCTTCCCAGGCCCGACGCTTGCGGAAAGTCATGGCCGCGGCGGAGAAATCATAGCCCCCCGGGTGCACCACTTCATCTTCGATTTCTTGATTATGACGCCCCTTCGAGATAGGTGTCATTCCCCTCTATGCGCTGCAAAATCCGCAGGACGAGGAAGGTGAGCCAGGGAGAGGGCTGCTTCTTGTTGGCAAAATCCCACCCTTTCCAGGCCCGATACATGCTGCCCGCGGTGTAACGCCCCTGGGCGTCCGCCTGCGCAGTGATAGCCTCGACCATTTGCACAAAGCGGGGATCATCGCGCACCCATGAGAAGCGGCTGAGCACATCCACCACGTGCAGGATATTGTACCAGACGAAAGGATATTTGAGCTTTCGGAAATCAGTTCCGATGCCAAAACGGTAGAACCGGCGCTCCTTTTGATGCTCCCAATGCCCCAACAGCATCTCGGTTCCCGTGCGGGCGGCGGGGCCATGACGCTGCTCGGGGACCAGGGAAAGGGCTTTGAGGGCGTAGACGTTGACGATGGGGCAGGGGTCGGCTTTGCGGCCCGGCCCGCGAAATTTGCCCAGCTCAGGCGCCACCACACATCGCCAGCCATTGTCGTCGATGACGTCCACCAGATGATCCACCGCGCGTTGCACCCGGGCGTCATGGCCCAGGCCCATGGCCAGCAACACATACAGCAGCGTGGGCGCATCACACAGCATCCATGTCCAGGTATCCTGACCACTGCCGCCAAAGGATTTAGGGATGTTGACCAGGGTTTGGAACGCGCCCTCGGGCGATTGATGCGCCATCACCCGCGCCAGGATGTCGCCCATGCCGGGATCCTTCGCACGCAGCCCGAAATCAGCCAGGGTGCTCAGGGCGTAGATGGGATAACTGGCGTCGCTGTGGCGTCTGAAGGCTTTCTGGCCCCAGGTGGCGGCCGCAGCCATTAGCGCCTGCACCTGCGGATGCGCCAGCATGGCCGCGCGGGCCTCGCGCACCGCCGCATCATCTTCGGGGCGATGGAGGAGGTCGATCAGCGTGCGGGTGCGCGTCCAGGGTTCGGGCGCAGCCAGCAGCCAGCCTATCAACGCATTCAATATCTTTCCTCCTTATGAGAAATAGAATTGTGCGGGCGTTTTACAGAAAACTTACACTTTCTGAATACATTGTACACGATCAGGGTCGAAAATAAATCATAACATGGAAGGCAACCAATCTGTGGCTCCATCCGAGGTGCGCCATGATTTTTTTCAAACGTCTTTTCATCCTCTTCACTACAGCCCTGTTGTTGGGCGCGGGGCTATACGCCGTGACGGCTGTGGCGCAACCCGTGGCCGCCACAACCTACATGCTCCGCACTGCAGACGGTCTTAGCCTTGCACTTTCGGCCGACGGCCAGGTCGCCGGCCTGGAGATCGATGGCCGGGAATTGGTTTCGGCCCGCGCGCCCACGCTTTTCTTGCGCGACCTCAGCAACGCGGGAGACGTGATCACGCCTAACTTGCTCCTCAATCCCGGGTTCGAGGCGGGCCTAAGCGGATGGACGAGCGTCTTTAGCCAGGGACTGCAAGGAGGCGTTGTTTTCTCGCCCACCCACAGCGGCGGCCACGCTCTCGCTTTCACCAATACGACGACTGCGGAGGGAGCGGGCGGTTACGCCAGTGATGCCATCACCGTCACCCCCGGCCAACGGTATCGTCTTTCTGCCTGGTTTCTCAGCAGCACTGGTTGTGTCACCTACCCTACAGGCACGCCGCCGCTTTTGCAGATGAATATCTGGCAGAAAGTTCAGGTCGGCAACGGACTTTATGTAACCTGGCTGGACAAAAATGAAACGCCCTTGGGCCCGCCGCAACTGGTGGCGCCCTTGCACGCCGAAGCTTCTCGCTGGCGACTCATCCGCGGGGAGATCACCGCGCCGCGACGCGCCCACTATGCTCGCGCCGACATCGTCGCCCGCCTCAGCCGCCAGACTCTGTGGGTGGATGACGCGGCCTTCGTAGCCAGCCCGGAGCCGGATCGCCCCTTGAGCGGACAGGTCACCCCCTGCCCGGGCCAGGAGAACTGCCTGCAACAAACCATCCGCAGCAACGATCTCATCATCACCGTAATCTACACCGCCCATGCTGACCACATCGCCGTGCATGGAGAAATCGTCGACGAATCGGGCCGGGAGCGAGCCCTGGACATCCATTGGGCCGTCCCCTTCGATCCGGTGATGGGGGCAGGAGCGATGGAAGAGCAAGGTGGCCCCCTGCGGCTGTGGTGGGATGACGTTCACACCAGCCGTCGCATCACCCAACCCCTCCTCTACGCCAACGAAATCAGCGCCATCTACGACGGCTGGCTGCCCATGTCCCTCTATCCCTACGCCGGGGTGCAGATAAGCAGCAAGGGTGTGGCTCTGGGCCTGCCTCTGGACCGACCCCAGCTCGCCCTGCTGGCCTACGACGGCGCCAGCGGCCGTTATGGCGCGCTCTATCATCTGGGCATCTCACCTCAGGCCGTCAAAGTCGGCCCGCGCGCCACCTTCGATCTCATGCTCTATCGCTTCGACCCGGCGCGAGGCTTTCGCGACGTCATCGCCCGGCATCAAACCATGCAGCCGGACGCTTACCACACGCCTCGCGCTCAGGATCTCTACAATTATCAGGGCCGTTCTCAGGGCCAGTACGGCACTCCCTGGGGCGTCCACATCGTGCAAGAGGAGGACAAACGCAACATCTATTCCGCCCAGTACATCGCCTCCGATCTGGTGCTGAAAGTGAAGAGCAGCGAACAATCCCGGCCCGACATGACAGACATCATGCATGTGCTCAGC
>JALXAF010000467.1 GCA_026992375.1 Anaerolineae bacterium | reverse complement strand
TGGGCGTCCACGCGGGATCGCGAGGATAGCCGCGCCGCGCGGCCAGCTTCTGCATATTGGCATAGATGTGGCGGATGGAGATGGCCGCGTAAAACTTCCGGCCCAGGCCGAATTGCCCCGCCAGCTCTGCGGCCTCTCTGAATCTCTCAAGACCGCGACGCAGCGCGTTTCGCAGGCCCCGCCCCTCGACGCCCGCGACTCGTTCGTGTTCCACATCTTGCAGCGTCGCGCTTCGGGCCTGGCTGTGTTTGGTCAGCCAAAAAACCAGAGCCAGAAGGATAGCCAGCAGAATGGCGATGGGGATGACATAACGGAAGAGGATGACGATCCAGGCGGGGGGCGTGTAAGCCGCTTGTTCCTGGCCCGCGAATTGGTCGGTTTTGGCCAGATTGCGGGCCATGCTCTCCAGCACCTGTTTGCTGTCCTCACTGTTGACGCGGCTGGCGATTAGCGCCAGCATCCATTCGATCAATGGCGATAACAGGCGCATGAACGCCAGGGCGACGATCTGCACGTAAGGCGTCATCCAGCCCAGAACGGGGGTGAACAAGCGCCACAAAGCCCGAAATCCCTCCAGGCTCCATATCTGCCCGAACAGCCAGCCCAGCGCCATCACCGCGGTCACGCTCAGGCCAACGACGCCCAGCCATAGCCTTGGGATGTTGGCCATGTTTTCGCTGACAGCCCGGGCCTTGTCCTCCGAACGCCCCAGGACCACTGCCAGCAGCCCGAAAAAGAAGAAGACGTAGATGAAGATCATGGCGGATTGATGGCTGGCGATCCTGTAAAAGGAGACGGTGAACAGCAGCGCCAGCACGCCCTTGCGGAAATCATAGCCAATGATGAAGAAGCTGATTTCCCGCTGCAGGAAGGTGACGGCCCGCCACCAGAGAAACGCCAGCGCACCGAGAACCGCGATCATGCGCATGACGTCATCGTCGGGGAGCGAGAACAGTCGGCTCAGCCAGCTCAGGCTGAACAGGGGCTCATCGCCAAAGATGAAGATGCGGATGGCGAGCAGTCCCAGCAGGATCAACACTCCCGCCACGATGATCTCGAACGCGGGAGAGGGGATGTTTCGCTGTTCGAGGAAGTGGGCGATGACCATCATGCCCAGCATGGCTAGCCACAATCCCGCCAGATAGATGATGGGGGGCGTGCGCCAGGTCTCGGGTAGGAGGAACAAGGCTAGGGGCGCGAACCATGCCATCTCCATGGCGGTGAGGGAGAAGAAGATGGCGTTCTGCACCCAGGGCAGGCCGCGGCGGGGAAGAAGGGAAGCGGGCGTGGTCACGATGAGGTGGAAGTGGGAGGAGGAGGTTTCAGCGCAGGTTCAGGCAGCGGATGGCCTCATGTTGCATCTGTTCGGGAGAGAGCAGCGCCTCGGCCCCGTAATTGGGGATGCCCAGATTCAGCTCGTCCATCGCGCCTTCGGGCACGCGATACACGATGACGCCTTTCATTCCGTGGGAAAGGGGACGCTGATCCAGGGTGATGAGGACGATGCGTCGCCCCGTGGCTTTTAGATCGAGCAGCGTCGCGGCCAGCTCTTCGGAGAGGGTGGAGGAGATGACGACCAGAGTGGCGCCCCAGGGTAGATGAGGGCTTTCTCGCGCCAGCAGTCGGTGGAAGGGGGCGGTGGCGAAGGGCGTAACCGCGGCCAGCAGTTCCAGGATAGCGGTGAGCTGGGCAGGCGAGCGCCCGGGCAGGATTTTGATGCTTTGGTCGGAATGGGGTAGTGCGCCATTGGCCAGGAGGCCCGCGGGCCAGCGTTCCATCATCGCATAATAGCTGACCGAGGCGGCGATGCTCACCACCTGCTCCAGATGTTCTGGGATGACCCCCATGTAGCTTTTATCCACCGTCTGCACATTCAGACAAACCATGAGGCTGGCGTCGTTGGTGGGCTCCAGCACGCGCGTCTGGAGCTGTTGGCGGCGGGCGGTGGCCTTCCAGTGCACCTTGCGAAAATCGTCCTCATGCCGATAATCGCGCACGCCCACCGTGCGCAGAGGGTCTTCGAACATGAACCGGGGGGCTAGACGGTTGCCAAAAGGCTCTTTTGCAGGCAGCCCCAGGCTGGTCAGCGGCGCGATCCGGGGATAAACTACCAGGATTTGCCTGTTTTCGTTGCGGTGAATGCTGCGGAACATGCCAAAGCCGTCGCCTGTTTCGATATCCACTGGCCCGAACGCATGAAAGCCGCGGGTCGTTGCCCGCACCCGATAGGCTCGCGAAGCCTTGTCATGCCATTTCATCGCCCAGAAATTGCTGAGTTCTCCTTGGCTCGTGTCACCCCGGATCAGCAATTTGGCTCCCTCCATGACCAAATCTCTGGGGAAAACGTCGGAGGTGGTCACCCAGGGCAGGGGCAGAAATTTGCGGTTGATCAAACTGACCCGCATCTCGATGGTCTCGCCCAGAAACACGCGGTGTTCTGAAAATGTCCGTTCATAGTCCAGCCCGAAAAAGGCCAGTTTATTCCACAGCCAGCTCGCTGCCACAATCGCCAGCAAAATAGCGGCCGCCATCATTAATTCGGGGAGGCGCAGGAGCAGGCCCGCCATGGTCACCATCGAGGCCATGGCGATCCAGGCCGAATTGAACTGCTCTTGCACCGAGGCGTCGATACGGCGGGCGCTGTGGCCAAAGTATTCTTTGAAAGAAGCTACAAAGCCTTTATCGCTGATCATGGTTGGTTTCAAATGGAGGCGGAGAATCTTCGTACAGTTTTAGGAAAGCCTCGACGACCGCAGGGTCGAATTGCGTCCCCGCGTTTTTCTTGATCTCGGCAATAGCTGTTTCGTGCGGACGTCCCGATTTATAAACGCGCCGATCCGTAATGGCGCTGTACGCATCCACAACAGTGAGAATCCGCGCCCCCAGTGGGATGCTGTCTCCAGCAAGCCCATCGGGATAACCGTTGCCATCATACCGTTCGTGATGATGCCGGACTATCCTTGCTGCGCCATACAAACGCTGCAAAGGCCGAAGGATATCTTCTCCGATTTTGGGGTGCTTGCGCATGATCTCCCACTCTTCATCGGTGAGCGGGCCGGGTTTCTTCAAGATGTCATCTGGCACGCCGATTTTGCCAATATCGTGCAATCGGGCGCCGAAACGTATATCCTCGATCTCCCGATGTCCTAATCCCAGTTCCATCGCCACGGCCACCGCCATCTCCTCGAGGCGTTGAGAATGGTCCGCCGTATAGGAATCCTTGGCGTCGCTGGCCAGGGCCAACGCCAGCACCGCATTGAGATAAGCGTCTTCCACTTCGTAGAACAGAAACACTCTCCGCAAAGTCATCATCAGCAACTCCGCGATGCTTTTGACCAGTCTGATCTCGGCGGTGGTGCACGTCTGTTTGTTCCACTCGGTAACCAGTGCGCCTACGGGGTCCTCTTCGCTTGCAAGGGGCAATATCCAGGCGAATTTTCCAGATCGTGTAAAAATCAACTCCTTCTCCGCGGGCTTCAATGTCGGATCCTCCCGCGAGATTCTGAAACAATCGATTCCCGGGGTGAGTGTGCGGGCAATCGCGGGATAATCTCTGATATCTTTCACCCAGGCGTGATACGGGCCGGTAATCGTTCTCGGGATGACATAAGTTCGGAATTGTGCGCCAGTGAGAATGATCTTGGCGTGAATAAGCCCCTCGATGTCCTTCATCATGATTTCGGCCGTGGTGTTGACCACATCTTTCACGGTGTTGAGTGAGGAGAGCCTGCGAGATAGTAAGTAAAGTAGGGTGATTTCCTGGGCCCGCTTCCGCTCCTCTCTGAGGGACAGCGAATTTGCAATCGAGATAGCCAAAGCGTCGGCGATTTGTAAAAGCGGGGGCAGTTTCTCGGATGAAAATTCATCGGGATTGCGACTGACGATATTCAAAGCGCCCAGCACTTCATCTCCCACCACCAACGGCATACTGACCCTGGAGCGATAGCCCGCCAGGTATAGCTGCTCCTCGAAGGGGAACGCCCTCTCGTCAGCCAGGTCTGGGGTAATGTGAATCCTGCCCCGGAGGATATCGGGCAGCGCGGCGACGCCCCCCTGAGGCTCCCACCGATCTTCAACTGCCGCGTCGTCAGCGTTTGTGATGACTTGCAACGTCAATCCGTCTTTGTTTTCGTCCTGCAGCGCTAGGCTGATTCTATCAGCGGCAACCAGTTTTCGAATACCCGCGACAAGTCGAGGGAGCGCCATTTCTACATCCAGCGTTTCATTTAGCGAACGAACAATGCCGCTGACGCTTTCCTGTTCCAACGCTCTGCGATTCGCTTGCTCCATCGAGATGGCTTTTTCGATGGCTATCGTGGTCAGGTTGGCGTAGATCGCCACTAGCTCCATCTGCTGGGAGGAAAGATGGCTGTTTTTCTTGGGGAAGATGAGAATGGCGCCGGGGACAAACGAATTGCATTTGAGAGGGAACGCGATGGCCCGACCCGCATCCTGCAATTGCAACGCTTCGGGCAGGCGGCGCTGTTCAATCGTTGTAATCGCATGGATATCCTTCAGGACCTGCGACATCTCTTGCGCCAGTTTCTCTCCGTTTTCATCCGTCAGCTCGTTGCCAAACCTGTCTACGCCATACGCGATGTGATGCGATTTGTCGAAAAACTGTATGTACACGCCATGAGCGTGGAGGGCGTTTTTCAATGACTGCGCCGACACTCTCACCGTCTCCATTACCGTTTCTGTTCTGCCAATCGCCTGACTGGCCTGGTAGAGATTCGTGGTGGTTTGCAGCAATGTCGAGAGCTCCGCCACCTTCTGGGCGTTTTCCAGCGCAATGGCAAGTTGATTCGCCACAGTCTGCAGCGTATCGAAATCCTCCTGATCAAAGGCGTCCAGCTCATCATCCTCCACAACCAGGACGCCAAACAGTTGTTTCATGGTCTGGATGGGCACATCCACTTCGCATTTCGAATCTGCGCCGCCCGGATGATAATCAGCTTCTTTCGAGATATCGGGCCAGTAATGCAACTTTCGCTGCTGGATGGTTCTTTCGATCAATCCTCGTCCCTTTGGCACTTTCCTTCCCACCCGCTGGCAGCCTTTTCCCTGGCAATCAACCACTAACCGTTCCTGGGTTTCTGGGTCCAGCAAGATGACGTACACATAGTCGTAACCCAACTTTTCATGCACCAGCCTGGCGACAGCATGGCACGATTCCCTCGCCCCCTTCAACTTCGAAAGCTCCGCGCTGATCTGGTGCAATGTTTGCAAGCGATTGATGCGTTGATGGAGGCGTTTGATCAACTGAGCGTTGAAAACAGCACTGGCGGCCTGCGATGCAAGAAGTGAAAGGGGCTCTATATCCTCCTCGGTGAACTTTCTTTCGCTTCCTTCGAGTTCATAAACCACCAGCACGCCGATTAACTCGCCGCCGTGCATCATGGGCGTGCCGATAATGGCTGCGATACGGGCGTCCGCATAGCTGGTCGAATGATGCTCCCAGTTGCTGTAATTTTCCAAGATCATGGGGCGGCGGGTCTTGGCGATTCGCCCCGAAAGCCCTTCTCCGAATGAGATCGGGTATCCCAAATTTGCGCTATCGGCAGCGACTGTCAGCAGTTTTCTGGATTCATCATACAAGAAGATTAGGCCATGTGGCGCGTTCAAGAGTCTGGTCGCCTCGATGACTATCCTGTGCAGCAACGCGTCGATGTCATGCTCGGACATTAACTCTTGCGATATCTTGTTGAGCGCTTCCAGTTGTAAGACTTTTTTCTGCAGGTCTTGATAAAGCTGTGCATTTTTAAAAGCAATGGCCGCCTGAGCCCCCAACATCTGTAGGAATTCAATCTCCTCCCGGGTGAATTCCCTCGATGTTCTGGTGCTGACGTCGAGCACCCCGATCACCTCGCCGTTCACGATCAATGGAATGCCAAGATAGGAGACAATTCGATCCAGTGAGCCGCTCTCGGTTTGCTTCCATCGTTCATCTTGCGAAACGTCCGGGATGTAAAGATTCTGTTTGTGCAAAACAATCCAACCAACCGCTCCCTCGCCGATTTCAAAGGAGACGCATTTTTGTTTCTCGGGATCATACGAGCCTTTCGCTATGGCAGGAACGATTCTGCCCGATGTTTTTTCTACCAGAAAGACGACGCTCATATCACACTGAAGCTCATTGATGACATGCGTGAGCAACGTATCGATCTGATGGTCCAGTTCCAGCGTGGAGGAAATGGCGGCGTCGATTTTTTGAAGCGCCTCGATTCGTCTGAGTCGATTCTGCGCCTGTTCTAGCAATCTGGCTTTGACTATGGCGATGGCCAGGTGTCCGGCAATGATTTCTGTCAGTTCAATCTCCTGTTTGGTGCAGTGACGCGGCGCTGAATAATACACCGCCAATCTGCCCAGAATTCGTCCCTGGTGGATGATGGGAACAAATCCTATTGCCCTGATTCCTTCTTCCTGGAAAACATCGCGCGATGCAATGGGAAGAGAAGCGTCCATTGTCTCGATGTCTTCCAGAAAGATGGGATGTGGATTATCGGCTTCGGGCCTCCACTGGGCATAACCTTCCGCCGCCTTCCGATATTTCTCCGAAAGTCCATACCAGGCTACAAATCGCATTACGCCATTTTGATCTAGAAGTAAAATGGCCGCTTTGTCCGCTTGTAAAGTCTCACGGATGCTTCGCATCGCTGCGTCGTAAACTTCTTGCAGGGTGGCGGCCTGGTTGATGGTCCCGAGAATGTAGTTGACTGAGTTGAGTTGATTGACGCGCTCCTCCAGCAATTGTTTCTGTACCATGTACGTCGTAATGTCTCGCCATGTGGCCAGGATGCCGAGGAGGGTGTTGTTCCGGCGCGAGATTGGCTCGACATGAATCTCGTAGAACGCGCCATCTATTTCGACGACTCGCCTGAAAGGAAGGCTGGGGACCAGAAAGCTTTGGAGGGGAATCCTTGTGGGCGCTATATCGGGAAAACGCCGCCCGATAAGTTCCGATTTCGGATGGTGGAAGGAGGCTTCCGCTGCTTTGTTGAGATCAAGAATGTGGAGATGTTTATCCAGCACCAGGTAAGCGTCCGACATCGCCTCGATGGCTGCTTTACGGGCGATGGGTATCACGTCTGTTCTTCTGATTTTCCAGATGCCTATCCCAACAATCAGGTAACCTAAGACGAGGAAAATCGGTGTTAGATCAATGTGTGGAGCTTGCCAGAATTCGGCGACAATGAAGTTGCTAATCCACGGGATGAACGTGGCCGCCAACAAAACTAGCGCCCGCATCCATCTTCCGGCCCCCGAATTGCGATAGTGTTCCCATATCAATGCAACGGCTACCGTTGTCAAGAGATAGGAATAAATGATATGCACCCAGAACCAGATGCCGTAGACGACATTCAATAGCAAAAACTGACTCGTGGCGTCGACTGTGACCCGGGCATAGATCAGGTGATGCACCTCATTCGTCCAAGCCAGCAGAAGCGTAATTGCTGGCTCCAGAAGAAGGAGCGCCAGCAACTTCCTGTTCGATTCCAGTGAATGGCCCGTGTATTGGTTAACGAAAATTAGCCATAGGGTGGGAATAGTGGCAATGGCCAGATATTCTATTTTAATGCAATAAAGCTTGATGTAAAGGTTCGCTGACGTTATTTCAAACACATAAACAAAGGCCCACAATGCTGTGAGAAAAGTCAGCGCTGCGAATGGCCAGGTCAGGCTCTTTGGCCTTCTTCCAACCGCCAATAGCGCCATGGTCAGCGACAACGCGCCAGCAAAAAGGAACAAGAGTATGAGCAGATGGTCGTGCATTAACATGGTGGTCGTCAGTTCGATTATTGAAACACCGGAGCCGGAACTTGACTGATGACTTCTTGCAGGATTTCCTCGGGCGTGCGCCCGCGCAGACGGGTCTGGGGGCTGATGTGAATGCGATGGGTGAGAACTGTGGGCGTCAGTGCTTTGATGTCATCGGGCAGGACGTAATCGCGGCCCAAGACTGCGGCCCGGGCCTGGCTGGCCCGATACAGCGCCAGAGAGCCGCGGGGACTGACGCCCAGATCCGCAGCCGGATGTTCGCGCGTGGCCCGTACCACCTGCACCAGATACGCCCGCACCTTGTCATCCATCTGCACATCTCGCACAGCCTGCTGCATCTGCACGATCTCCTCGGGCGAGGTGACAGTCTCCAGTTCGATGAGCGGATCCTGCCGGGCGTAACGGAGCAGGAATTCGTTCTCCTGGGCTTCGTCTGGATAGCCCAGGCTGATTTTCATCAAAAACCGATCCACCTGCGCCTCAGGTAGAGGGAACGTGCCCTCCATCTCGATGGGGTTTTGTGTGGCCAGCACCAGAAAGGGGCGGGGCAGGGGATAGGTGTCTCGGTCAATGGTGGTCTGCCGCTCTTGCATGGCTTCGAGCAGGGCGGACTGGGTGCGAGGCGTGGCCCGGTTGATCTCATCGGCCAGGATGATTTGCCCCATGATGGGGCCGGGCCGAAATTCGAAACTCTGAGACTTCTGGTTATACCAGTAGATGCCCGTCACATCGCTGGGCAGGAGATCGGGCGTGAATTGAATGCGGGAGAAAGTGCAGCCCAGCGAGCGGGCCAGGGCCTTGGAGAGAGTTGTCTTGCCGACACCTGGCACATCCTCGAACAGAACATGCCCTTCGGCCAGCAGCGCCACCAGGGCCAGTTGGATGACGTCTTCCTTGCCAATGATGACCTTAGAGACGTTTTCGATGACGGAATTTGCGAATTGTTTGATCATGAATTTGGGGAAGGAATGGTTGATTGAAAATGGGTATTGCTATGCGCCCCACATGCCGGACAGTGAATACAGGAGCCGCCACCAGGCGCGGACCTGACGTTAGACAGTCTGGTCCTGTGCGAATCCTAAGGGTTTTACACATGACGCGACGATAGGGCGTTTGACGCCCTAGATCAATCGTTTGGATGGCGAGTGGATGCGCCTCGGAATTTGAGTCAGGCGGCTGGGGCGAATTTATTGTATCATACTCAAAAGCTCACGGTCATTCCCGCCTGCGAGGAGAATCGTCATGCCACAACAGTCTTTCGAACAGCAGATCGTCATCGTCACCGGCGGTTCAATGGGAATCGGCCTGGCCACGGCCCGGGAGATCGCCCGACTAGGCGGCAGTCTGTGCCTCATCGCCCGCCGCCCCCAGCCTCTGGCCCGGGCGCAACAACGCATCCAGGCAGCGATGGCTTCATCCGATCAGTTCGTCGAGACCCTGGCCTGCGACGTGACCGATGAGACGGCCCTGGCGCCGTTGCTGGATGATTTCGTCGCCCGCCGCGGCGTTCCCGACATGCTCATCAACGCCGTGGGATACGCTTATCCGCAGCGCGTGAGCAAACTGACCCTGGACGATTATAGGAAACAGATGCGCGTCAATTACTTCGGGCAGCTCATTCCCACCCTGCTCTTGCTGCCCCACTGGTTGCAGCAGGGCCGCGGACACGCGGCTTTCGTCTCTTCGGTGTTGGGATTCATGGGACTAACCGGTTATGCAGCTTACGCTCCCACCAAATATGCGATTTTCGGACTGGCCGAAACCCTGCGCCACGAACTGAAGCCCCTCGGCGTTCGGGTTTCGGTGCTCTTCCCGCCCGACACCGATACGCCCGGCTTCGAGCAGGAAAATCGGACCAAGCCGCCAGAAACGGCCCAGCTATCGGAAGCCGCGAAGCTGATGACACCCGAGCAGGTGGCGCGGGCCTTTGTGGCGGGCCTGCTCGAAGGCCAGTTCGAGATTCTGCCCGGCGAGACCCGCTGGATCAGGCGGCTGGTGCGGTTTGCGCCGGGCCTTTTGCGCTGGCATCTGGATAGGGAGTTGGCGAAGCTGGTTTAGGCGCGCCTGATTGTAAATAGAACGCAGATGACGCAGAAAAAGCTGATCTTCGCAGATAAAAACAGATAAAATCACAACATGCTCTCCTACGTCATTTCGAGGGAGCGCAGCGACCAAAAGGTGCGACGCACTTGCCGCGAGTCGTGGCCTCGTCGCATCAGGTCAGGCGCTGATTCGGTGTGGCGTCAGGCCGATGCCGTGTTACGCGCGTCTCACCTGGGGGAGAATCCTCTTCCCTGCGGTCGTCAGAATGACGTAATCAGGGATTTTCGTCGGTATCGGCGTTTAGCCGCTCATGGCGACTGCTCACGTGCTCACTGTTTCGGGCATGGCCGCTGCCACATCCTCGAAAACGGGGTACAGGCCCTCTTGCGGATGCCAGCATTGTAGGCGTTCGGGCTGAAAATCATCCAGGGCCAGAGAGAGGAAGGTGAATAATCCCGCCCGATCCTCCGGAGAGAGGTCGTAGCGCAGATCGTAGAGATATTTGGTGAGGACGCCGTTGTTTAGGCCCAGACGGGGAGCGTAGGCACGGGCGATCTCGGGGATGTGATCCAATCCCTCGGTCTTGCTGACGTACAACGCGGGCAGGATGTCCAGTTCGGCCAGGGTGGGGATGGCCTCGCGGCGCACGGCCCACAGGGCGAAGACGAAGGGCAGCCCCGTCCATTTCAGCCACTCATCGCCGAGATCGAAGGCGTAGGGTTGTCCGCGGCCGCGAATCGTCCGGCGATGTGCGGATTCGACCA
>JALXAF010000466.1 GCA_026992375.1 Anaerolineae bacterium | reverse complement strand
CCCCAAAGCCACCGCCACCCCCGCCACGCTGAGGCTGGTGGTCACCGAGGCCGAGGCCAACAAGATGGCGAAGAAAGGATTGGCCGCGCAACAGGATGTGCAGATCGACAATCCCAAAGTCGATTTCAGGCCGGGCGAGATATATGTCTCGGGCGATGCAGTCGTCGGCTTCTTCAAACTCAACATCGGCATTCTGGCCACGGTCGAGCCGGTTGATGGCAAGCCGGAAGTGACCATCAAAGAAATTTACGTCAACGGTGATCGGGCCACGGGCTTTTTGCGAAACCAGATCGAAGCCATGATCGCGCCGCACCTCGACCAGTTGGCCATGGTCTCCGATGATTTCTACGTCGAAGACATCGTCATCACCGAGGATGAGATGATTATCACCGGCCACGCCAAAGAATAGACAATACAGAAAATAACCTGCGGCGAGGTGAGCTATCAACCTTTCGCCCAATCATGTCTGAATCAATGATCAATGAATAATGATTAAAGTGAAAACCACGCTGATTTAGCCTTCAATCATTGTTCATTAATCATTGAGCTTTGTCAACAGCATGATGCCAGTCATCAACAACAGCTTTCTTCGATAACATCTAACGCCCTCATGCCCACGTTAGCCTGCGCCATTCTGGCCAAAGACGTCGTCAAACACATCGGCGATTGCGTGCAAAGCTGCGCTTTCGCCGATGCTGTCGTGGTGTTCGATACAAACAGCTCGGATGGGACTCAGGACGCGGCCCGGGCCGCGGGCGCACAGCTCATCGACACCCCCTTCATCAACTTCTCTCAGGCCCGCAACTTCGCGCTGGCCCATCTGGATGCGGACTGGGTGCTGTTCGTGGACGCGGATGAGCGGGTGACGCCCGAGCTGGCCGCGGAAGTGCGTCGCGTCATCCAGCAAGACCAGGTGGCGGGCTGGTGGATTCCCCGTTACAATTACATCGTGGGGCGGGTGATGAAAGGCGCGGGGTGGTATCCCGACCATCAATTGCGCTTGATGATCCGGGAGCGGGCCCACTACGACGAGGCCCGGAAGGTGCACGAACTGGCCATCATCGACGGCCAGGAAGGCTATCTCGAAGAACACCTGATCCATTACAACTATGAAAGCTGGGAGCAATTTCACGCCAAGCAGGAGCGCTACACCCGCTACGGAGTCAGCACCCTGTTGCAAGAGGGCGTCCGCGCCCATCCCCGGCACCTCGTCACCCGCCCGGGCCAGGAATTCTGGCGCAGATTTGTGACCTGGCGGGGCTACAAAGACGGGCTGCACGGGCTGCGTCTCAGCCTGATCATGGCCCGCTACGAACAGAAAAAATACTGGTGGATGTTGCAGGAGCAACGTCGATCTCGTTAAGGAAATTCCCATCCATAAGCCCACTACAAAAAGGTCGTTTCACCACGGAGACACGGAGAACACGGAGAAAATAGTGGTAGTTCACAGAGAAATTCCTTTCCAAATCTCACCTTTTTCTTCCTCCGTGCGCTCTGCGCCTCCGCGTTGAAGCTTTCTTTACCAGGCTTCCGGACGTGTCGCCACCGATACGGATGAAACCGCCCCGCTTCCCAGGCCCGTAATGCGTGATGCGTGATGCGTAACGATCTCACGTATTACGCATCACGCATCACGCCCGTTGCAGGCTCGTTTAACGCTGGCTTTGCCAACCTCCAGTAACCAGCAATCCTCCTATTTACGGAACAGTCATCCATGAATATCCCGCAAAATCTCACGCCCCTTAGCGCCAGCCTCCTGAGGCCAGCCCTGACCGACTCATTCACCCGCGCCGCCCGCCAATTGGGCGTCGAAATCCCTGCGGGCGTCAACGCGGCCAACCCCGGAGCCATGAACGCCCTTCTCGCCGGGCTGACCACCGCGCTATGGGGAACGAATCCGCTGGACGCGGCGCTACTGCTGGGGAGCGACTCACCGCGTGAACTGGGGCGAGGCAAGGCAGGCCGGGGCGTCAAGGCAGCGCAATTCCTGGCGCAGGACTTCCCCCGGACCTTCGGGCGCATGAAGCGCTGGTCGGAATGGGTCTTCGCATCAGAATGGAGCCAGGCCCAGCTCTTGCAGGTGATGGAAGAAATAGAGCCCATGGTCATCGAAGCCCTGAGCTGGATCAACCTGAGTGCGATGGCCGCCGCGGGAAGCTACGCCCGCCTGGGCGATCTCATCGCCAAATTCGAAAAGAACGAAGCCCAGGCCCACGCCCTGCGTCTGGGCCTGACATCCGGCCTGGAAACGCCCGACAGCCAGTTAATCCAGGCGCTCTCGGCGGGCGTGGCGCCGGAGAAACTGCGCTCGTCATTCGGACACATGGGCGTGGTCGAGCCCTACGAAATCGCCCTGCCCCGGGTGGCGGAGCTGGCGGAGGACCTGGTGGGGACGAAGGCCCCGCCCGAGCCCATGACGTGGGACATCTTCCGGGCGCGGGAACGGCGGGAGACGGCCATGCAAACCGCTTTCGGCAGAGTGGGTTTTCTGGGGCGCTCGGAATTGAAGAAGATGGTGCAGCTAACGCAAGTCACACTGGTCATCCACGCCAAGGCCCGGGACGCGCTGGCGCATGTGCTGGCTGCGACCCGCCACTGGGCCCAGGCCGCGGCCGCTGAAGGCATAAGCGACGGTCGCCTGGCGCATCGCGATGAGATTTTCCTGCTCGAAATCGAGGAGATCAAGCAAATGATGACCGGCGAATGGCACAGTCGCGATCACGTTGCGCCCCTCATCGCCCAACGCCGGCAAGCCAGAGACCGGCAACCTGCGGCCGCGTCCAACGCTTCGCGTCCCCTGGGCGTCGCAGGCGACAAAACCCAGGGGAGATTGCTCGTCCTTCACAGCCCAAACGCCCCGGACGCTCCCTCCGGCTACATCGCCCTGGCCACGAGATGGACGCCAGCCTGGCACCGCGCATTGCTGATGGCGGAAGGGGTCATCGCCCGGGACGGCGATCTGCTGGGCTGGATCGCTTCGGTGGCCCGGGCGGGCGATCTGCCTGCGCTGGTGGGCGGCGCGATTGACGCCGATTGGCCCTCCGGCGTCACCGTCACCCTGGATCCGGCCCGAAATCGGCTAAAAAAAGGCGGACTAACCCGATAGTATTAGTCCCGATTCGAGCGTTCCGGCGGATGAAATCGCAAAAATACGCCACAATGGTTATTGAAATCTCGCCCTCGGGCTGCTAAACTGGGAGTGAACCTAG
>JALXAF010000465.1 GCA_026992375.1 Anaerolineae bacterium | reverse complement strand
TATCCAGGGGCGAGTGCGTCCCCACCTTCGATTCCTCGCCGATGACGATGCGGCCATTCATGTCCAGATCGTTGATGCCGTTCAGCATGGCCCTGATGGCGGTCTGGTCGGCCTCGGTGCGTTTGCCCAGGCCCATCCAGCGGCCCGCCTGGATGGCGGTGGCCTCGGTGACGCGCACCAGATCGAGGCCTAGATTTCGGCGGAGGGGTTGTGTCGTCATCATGGGGTTGTCCTGTTTCGTTTCGAAAATAGCGTTGCGTGGGTTTGCCAAAATGGCCCCAAGTCCACGGTGGACGAGGCTGCAACGGGCGTGATGCGTAATGCGTAATACGTGAGGTCGTTACGCATCACGAGTTACGTATTACGGGATTGGCTTCTCGCGCCGCCCTGATCGCGAGGTGATTTCATCGGTATCGACGGGCGCCTCGCCCGTGAAGCCTGGGTTGAAAAAAACAGGTTCTCCTATGTCGTTTCGAGGGAGCGCAGCGATCGAAAGGTGTGACGAAGTGCGTCGCACCTGCGATTCATCCTCCTGGCGGGCGTGGGAATGACGCAACAATGTATTTTCAGAAGAGTTCAACTGCTGTCAGGAGATCGGCGCTCTCCCAGGCCCTCATGCCGCCCGCCAGCAACGCGATGTTCTTGAAGCCCCGCCGTTGCAGTGCGATGGCCGCGCGGCGGGCCCGGCGGGTGGTGCGCCCCACCAACACCAGGGGCTGATCCTGGGGCAGGTCGGGCGGCGCCGTCAGCAGTTTCGAGAGGGGGATGTTGCGGGCCTGGGGGATGTGGCTATGCCGAAACTCCCGCGGCTCCCGCACATCTATCACCAGTGGCGGATTATCGGCGTGGAGTTGTTTGTAGAGGTCTTGCACCGAAATCTCGGGAAACGAAATATCTTTGAGTGAATCGAGGGGAGCGATGGTCAAATGCTCGATGGGGCGGGGCAGATTCTGGCATTCGGCGAAAACCCGCACATCGCATTCATAAATGCAGATGGCGGGGTCCAGCACGTGTTGGAAGATGTGGGAAATCGCTTCATCCTCTTCCAAAAGATGGTCTTCTCCCAGATGTTCGATGAATCCCAGGCTTTTCATGCGCTGATGCACGGCCCCCCGCACTTTGACGAAGTAGAGATCGCCGCCATCATGGCGATAGGCGTCGAGCAGGGCTTCCAGCATGTGAATGCCGCTGATGTCGATGACCTGCACATTCTGCATCCGCAAAAGCAGATAGCGATGGTCGGGACTCAGCCGTTTGAGCTCCAAAATCGTCTTCTCAACGTGATTCACCGCCCCAAAGTAGAGATCGCCCCGGATTTCGATGACGGCCAGTTGCGGACATTGGGGTTTATCGGGCTGATAGACAAGGTGCTTGTAGTGATCGTCGGGGACCAGCGGCAACACCTGGGGTGTGCTGGTGCGCAGGATGTAGCGCAGCAGCGAAAGGACGATGCCCAACAACACCGCGTATTCCAGGGGGATGAGCAAAGTAGCGATGAGGGTTGTGGCCATGATCACCGCATCTCCCCGGCCGCCATGCAGCAGCCGCTTGATCTCCGCAATATCCACCATGCGATAAGCAATGACCACGAGCACGCCCGCCAGCGCGGCTTTGGGGATGAAGGCCGCGTAGGGGGCCAGGATGAGCATCCCAATGAGCACAAACACGCCCGAGGAGACTGCGGCTATCTGGGTGCGAGCGCCCGATTGCAAGTTGAGGGCCGAGCGATTGAAGGAAGTGGTGACCAGAAAGCCTGAGAACAGGCCCGTTGCGATATTCGCCAGCCCCTGCCCCACGAACTCCTGATTGCTATCCACCCGCTGCCGCGTCGCGCTGGAAAGCGCTCGGGTGATGGAGGTGGTCTGCACCAGGCCGATAGCGCCCGCGGCCAGGGCTCCGGTGGAAAGCTTCCCTATCAATTCCCAATCGTTGAAGGGCAGATGGGCCAGAGGCGGCAGGCCCCGGGGCAGCGCGCCGATGATGGCCGCGCCCATCTCGTCCAGATGAAAAACCGCGACGGCCAGAGCCGAGAGCACCACCGCAATGAGGACGCCCGGCAATTTCTTGTTGATGCGAGTGAGAATGAGAATGGTGAGGATGGCGAAAAGGCCCACCGCGGCGCTGGGAATGTTGGTCTCGTTCAGATTGAGGATGAGTTGCTGCAGAGTCTCGACAAAGTCCGAGCCGGACGTCACCGAAACGCCCAACAGCTGGGGCAATTGATTGATAGCGATGAGAATGCCTGCGCCAGCGGTAAAGCCCACGACGACAGCGTCGGAAACGAAATTCGCCAACACGCCCAACCGCGTCACTCCCACCAGCAGCTTGAAAACCCCCACCATGACCGTGAGCAACCCCGCGGCAGCGATGAATTCGGGTGTGCCCACCGTGGCCACCGTCATGGTCACCGCCATGGTCATCAGGGCGTGGGTGTTGGTCGGGCCTGACTGGGCGTGCAGCGAAGAGCCCCACAGTGCGGCCACAATCGAGCCCAGAATGGCGGTGTAAAGCCCGGTGACGGGCGGCATCCCTGCGATAAAAGAATAAACGATGGCCTGGGGCAGCATGATGGCCGCCACCGTCAGTCCGGCCATCAGATCATATCGCAGATCGCCCGGTTTGTAATTTCGCAGAATACGCGCAGGCTGTGTAAAAAACGCCAGTGTCTCGATGGCGAGCTGCGTGGCGCTTTTGGCGCTAAATTGAAAACGTTCGGTTGCTATGTTGCTGGCGCTCAATAAATGCCTCGCACGAATGGGATGATGCGTGAATCATATCATAAGGTGCTGGCATTTCAAATGGAGAGCTGGCTTCGCATCGGTTCATCTTCTTGCAGATAACTTTCTCCCTCTAACAACTTCAGGAAATGCAATTGGGCCGCAGTGGCGGGCTGCATCGCGTTCTCTGCCATCCAGATGGTGTAGCTCATAAATGTATCGACGATAGGAACGACCTGGATGTGGCCCAGCCTCATACAGCGCTGTGCAGCCAGCTTGGGCACGAATCCCACGCCGATGCCCTCCTCTACGGCCAGGATGATGGCCTCGGAATTGCCCACGGTGATGATAGTATGCAATTCATCCACGCTGATGTCATGGCGGGCCAGGGATGTTTCCATGGCCTGGTAGGTGCCCGAGCCCGGCTCTCGCAAAATCAGGCGCTCTTGCAGCAGTTCTTCCGGCTCGATGGCCTCTCGCTGCACCCAGGGGTGGGTGCTGGGGG
>JALXAF010000464.1 GCA_026992375.1 Anaerolineae bacterium | reverse complement strand
ATCGAGTCGATGCCGAAGCGCTGCGGCGCCCGGGTTTCCATCACATCCCGGCCCGCGATTCATCCCGCCTGCAAATACCTCTTTCCCAGCTTCTCCTGCGCCCACAGCAGCACCGTGTCGATGGCGGGCGTTGCCACGTCGGCGAGATCGGCCAGGCCCCGACTGACCGCCAGGCCCATGGGAACATCCTCCGCCAGATAGCGGGCGTGGAACCAGGGGATGTACGCGTTTTCTGCCACCCGTTTCACCGGCGCGCGCAGTCCCGCATAGGCCCGGTTGGTGCGGAAGCTGCTGAGCAGGGTGCGGGCGTCCTCGATCTGGTTGGGATAGCTGCGCAGCAGCCATTGGTGCAGGGTGGGAATTGCGTCCACATTCAGCCCGCGCGAGCTGAGGGCGGCGGCCACGGCCCGGATCTCCGCGCTCATGTCCGCCAGCAAGTCGGCCGTGGCCGCGTCTACGCCTTCATAAAACAGGGGAATCTGCTCCTCTGCAAACGGCGCGCCATCCCAGGCGTGAAAGAGGCCGTACATGACGCCCGGATGAATGATCTGCCCCATGTTGGCCAGGGTGAGGGTGAGAAAATCGGCGAGGGGATGCAAGGGCAGCGCCAGCATCTGCGAAAGCGCGGGGATGAGCCAGGGCGCTTCTGCGGAGGGGCGCACCGCCACATCCACCACCGCCTTGACGCCCAACACCTCCACCTGCTGGCCCCAGGCCCGGACGCGACAGGCCCACGGCAGGGTTTGCAATCCGAAGATGGGGCCTTCGCGTTGGGGCGAGATCGCGTCCGCCAGCCAGTCGAAACCGCCCCGGGCGGGCAGGGCTCCGATGATGGTTCGGGCGGGGAGATGCGGCGCCAGGTCTCGCAGGATGCTTTCGTGCGCCGACGCGGGCAGGGCCAGCAGCAGCATCTCGGCCTCCTGGCCCGCCAGCGCGGGGTTAGCAGTCACGCAGGCCGGACGCCCGAACAAGCGGCGTCCATCTGCAAAGCGGGCTTCCACGCCTCCGCTGGCCTCCAGGGCTCGGGCCAGGGTTTGGGCCTCGTCGCCCAGGGGTGCGTAAACCGTCACCCGGTGATCCTCACCCAACAGCGCCATGAGGGTGTGGGCCGCGTTGCCAGCCCCGGCGATGGTGATGTTCATCTCACCATTCTCCCAGCAACGCGAATTTGCCCCCATCCACGCTGAGGATGTGGCCCGTGACATAACGGGACGCGTCCGAGGCCAGGAAGACCACTGCGCCCATGATGTCCTCATCCCGCCCCACCCGGCCCAGGGGGATGGTCTTCACCTTCTCCGCCAGCTTCGCGGGGTCATCCAGGATGTGTTTGCTCAGAGGGGTGTAGAACCAGGTGGGGGCGATGGCGTTCACCCGGATGTTGTGCGACGCCCATTCCACGGCCAGGGCCCGGGTGAGCATGGTCAGGCCGCCCTTGGCCGCCGCGTACGCGGCCTGATTGGCGTAGCCCAACATGCCCGACATGGAGGTGATGTTGATGATGACGCCGCCTCCCGCCTCCTGCATCACCCTGCCCGCGGCCTGCGAGCAGTAGAAAGCGCCGTCCAGATCGATGCTCAGCACCCGCCGCCATTCCGCCGCGCTCATCTCCAGCGCGGGAACGCCCTGCGAAACGGCCGCGTTGTTCACCAGGATATCCAGCCTGCCCCATTGGGCCAGGGCCGCGTTCACCATGACCCGGGCGTCTTGCGGCAGGCTCACATCCGTCTCCTGGGCGATGACTTCCGCGCCCGCTGCGGCCAGGTCTTCGGCCGCGGCCTGGCATTTGCCGAAGGTGCGGCCCGCCAGAACCACCTTCGCGCCATAGCGGGCCAGCGCCGCGGCCATGGCCTTGCCAATGCCGCTGCATCCGCCGGTGACGATGGCCACCCGGCCCGTGAGATCGAAGAGATCCCGTTGATTTACGTCCATAACGGCTTCTCCCACAGGGTGATAGATTGTCCCAGGCCCGCGGCCCGGGCCTGATGCGCGATGCGCCGGGCCAGGGCGAGATCGTGCAGGCCCATGCCGATGGGGCTGAAGATGATGATCTCGTGGTCGTTCTCCCGACCCGGCTTGCGCCCGACCACGATCTCGCCCAGTTCTGCATACAGATCATCGTCGCTGAACTCGCTATCCCGCCACATGAGCGCGATGGTGGAGTACATGCGATGTTTCACCGTCTCCCAATCGTCCACGATGACTTTGTCGGCATAGCGCAGCACGTCGTACTCGGCCTCATAGCCCGAGACGTGGGCGTAGAATGCGCCCGGAGCCAGCCATCCCTCTCGCACGATGGGCGCGACCGTGGTGGTGGCGGTGATCAGGATTTCGGCCTGCCGCACCACCGCCTCGGGGCTATCGGCCACGGCCAGATGCAGGCCCAGCCGCTGGTTCATCTCCTGCACAAAGGCTTCGGCCCGTTCTCGGCGGATATCGAAGATGAGTCCTTCGCGGATGCCCGGTCGCACCACCTTCATCGCCATCAACTGGGTGCGACACTGCACCCCCGCGCCGATGAGCCCCACCCGGCTGACCTCCTCCCGGGCCAGATATTTTGCGCCCACGCCGCTGGCTGCGCCCGTGCGCATGGCGCTGATGAGGGTTCCATCCATCACCGCCTGGGGCAGGCCCGTTTGGGTGTCGTGCAGGGTGATGAGCGCAGAGGCCCGGGGCAGACCGTAGCGGTGGGGATTGCGGGGAAAGCTGGCCACGTCTTTCAGCCCCACCGCGTCGAAACGCCCGCCCAGGTAGCCGGGCATGATGTTGATGTGATCCGACTGCTGGCCCGGCGGCGCTTCCCCCCAGTCCAGCACGATCTTTTCGGGCAGCAGGGTCTGGCCCAGGGCGTGCAGGCGGAAGACTTCCTCCACGTCGCGCACGGCTGCGGCCATGTCCAGCCCGCCCGCGGCAATGACATCCTCCTGGCTCAGCCACAAGACTTCGACCTTGCTCGATTCTGAATCAGGCATGTTTCTTCTCCTTTGCAACTAACGCAGCCTTAGGTGCGACGCACTTGCCACGGGCCGTGGCCTCGTCGCATCAGGCCCACGTCATTTCGAGGGAGCGCAGCGACCGAGAAATCCCCCTGCAAGCGAGGGGCTTCCTCCTCCCTGCAGGCGTCGGAATGACGTAACCAGGGCGTTTCATTTACCGATGAAAATGCCCCGCGGCCAGGACGGCGCGGGAAGCCAGGCCCGTCATGCGTGATTCGTGATGCGTGACGACC
>JALXAF010000463.1 GCA_026992375.1 Anaerolineae bacterium | reverse complement strand
GAAGAAGGACGCGACCGAGGCGACATGGCTCACATCCTCGCCCGCCTCGGCTCGCAGCTCCAGGCCCTCGATGTAGGCGAAGGCCACGGCCTCGTAATCGGCCAGCGAGAACATGAGGGTGGCGTTGACATTGACGCCTTCGGAGATGAGTTGGCGGATGGCGGGAATGCCCTCATCGGTGGCTGGAACCTTGATCATCAGGTTGGGGCGGTTGATGGCCCGCCACAGACGCCGGGCCTCCCGCACCGTGCCTTCGGTGTCGTAGGCCAGCTCAGGATTGACCTCGATGCTGACATAGCCATCCCCGCGGTCGCTTTCTGCGTAGAGGTCGCTCAGGGCGTCGGCCGCGGTGGTGATGTCGGCCCGAGAGAGAGCGTCGTAGATAGCGAAGGCGTCTGCGCCCTGGCGGGCCAGGTGTGCGATCTCTTCGTCATAAAGCGAGCTGCCGCTGATGGCTTTGTTGAAGATGGATGGATTGGAGGTGACGCCGCGGATGCCCAGGTCCATCAATTCGGCGAATTTGCCCGAAGCGATGATGTCGCGGCTGATGAAATCCAGCCAGACGGATTGTCCGAAATCGGTGTAGAGTTGATGCAATTTGCTCATGGGGTTTTTCTCCAGATGATTTTTGCGTTTTTCTTTTATCGTCGCTATTGTTTTGATGTTGGGATGGGCGTTTTGGTTATCCTTGCGGGTGTTAGCCATGGCGGCCCGGCTGGCAATCTTGTAGCAGGCCCAGCCCCGCGGCCCTTCCGGCGGCGCTATCCAGCAGCCACAGCAGGCAGCCTGTCTCGGGCTGCACCAACGAGGCGGGCAGGGGCGGATCGCCGCCATCCGCGTGGAAGATGGTCGTCAGCGCCGGGCCTTTTTGCTGGCCTTCCACCAGAAAGATGACATGCGCGGCGTGATTTAGCACTGGCAGCGTGAGGGTGACGCGTTGATGGGGTGGCGCGGGCGCGTGCCCCACCGTCACCCGATGCGTCTGTTCAGTCAGCGCCGGCGTGCCCGGAAACAGGGATGCGGTGTGGCCGTCCGTTCCCATGCCCAGCAAGATGAGATCGAAGCGGGGCCAGGCTCCAGGCCAGAGAGTGAAGCCCGCCGCCAGTTCTTGCTCATACAGATAAGCCGCCTGCCAGGGCGTTTCTTCGCCGCGGATGCGATGTGTGATAACCACCGGCAGATGTCGGAGCAGCAGGGCGTAGGCCACGCCGTAGTTGCTGTTGGGGTCTTCAGGGGGCACGCAGCGCTCATCCACCCACCAGATGTGGGCATGGGGCCAGGGGATACGCGCCTGCCATTCGGGTGTGGCCAGCAACCTGAACAGAGGCCGCGGGGTCGAGCCCCCCGAGATCGCGATGTGAGCCTCGCCGCGGTCATCCACCGCGTCGGCGACAATGCGGGCCAGCAGCTCCGCCGCGCGCAGCGGCAGGATGTCGGTTTCGTGGATTTCGTAGGGGATGCGATTCATAACCTGATTGTAACTACTAAGGTCTCATCACCATTTTTTGCCACGAAGACACGAAGAAGATGAAGGCACGAAGTGTTTTTCTTTATTTTTTTTCGAAAAACTTCGAGCCTTCGTGGCTTTTTGAGGCTTAAATTCGAGTACGTTAGCAGTTACATCTGATTGTAGCCCGGAATGGAGAATGGGACAAATGAAACCGTGACGAAAGTTTGGCGTTTTGCGGGTGATTGGCTATGATGGAGGGGCCGGTCTCCGGCGAACTTTCATCCTTTGGAGCAATCGTGACGCGCATACTCATCATCGGCGCGGGAGGCTTTTTGGGAGCCATTTCCCGCTACTATGTCGCTGGCTGGGTGCAAGATTTCAGCCGTTCCGTTCATTTTCCCTACGGCACATTGGCCGTCAATGTCATCGGCAGTTTTCTGCTGGGTTTTCTGGTGCGATACGCATTCATCCACAATGTCTTCAGCCCCGAAGTGCGATTGCTGATTTTCATTGGCTTTCTGGGGGCGTTCACCACTTTTTCCACCTTTAGCAACGAGACTTTCAACATGTTCGTTGATGGCGCAACGCTGCCTGCACTGATGAATATCGCTACCAACGTCCTTTTGGGCCTGGGAGCCGTCTGGTTGGGTCAATCCCTGGCCTTCGCCATCGGGAGTTGATACGCATGGAATTTGAAAAAAACGGTTGCCTGCTGCGGATTTTCATCGGCGAGAACGACAGGGCTCATGGCCGTCCCCTCTACGAATGGCTGGTGGAAGAGGCCAAACGCCAGCAATTGGCCGGCGCTACGGTTTTGCGCGGGCTCATGGGCTTTGGCAAGAAGAGCCGCATCCACACCTCGCGCATCTTGCGCTTATCCAGTGATCTGCCCGTGGTGGTCGAGATCGTCGATACGCGCGATCGATTGGAAGCGTATCTGGCTTCGGTGGAAGAAGAGATCTCTGAAGGTCTGGCCACCCTGGAGAAGGCGGATGTGAGATTTTATCGGTGAGCGCGGGGAATTATCCAGCTTGCATGTCACACCGCGCGCGTTGGAGCCATCGACAGGCGACACGCGGGTATCGTAAAACGTCAAGCGCTGTTTGACTGATATATCTCGTTGCGCCGCCTCACTCGCCGAATGAATTCGGTTCCACGGGCGTTCCGCCGCCAGTCCCCCTGCGGGGACGGTATTTTACTCGTCAAAACGGGACCCGCAAGCGTCGGCGCAGGCCGACGAGCGGCCTATCTAATCAGGCTTCCTTCGTCAAACGTCATCTTGCTGTAACGATGCCACGTCTCATTGCAGGACGCGGCTCTGCCGACAACCCAGCAATTTCAACTGGGTGTGTCCAATTTCGGTTGGAAGCAATTATCGCAGGGTCCGAATGATGAATGTTCACAAATTAAATCGGTCATCGTGGCGTTTGCCACGTCCGCCCGGCGATGAAGTCGCCGGGCTACAAAACAGCGCCGGATAAATCCGGCTAAGTCCCGCAGGGGCGCTGTTTCTAGCCAGGGGACTTTATCCCCCGGCGCTGGCGGCGGGCGCGAAGCGCCCCGCCAATGAATGGATTATTTTAACCTTCCAGCTCATTTCGGATACACCCATTTCAAATTTGGTTCGGAGGCAAGCCTCCCTCCCTGCCTCCCCCCGCTTCTTCGGCTGCCGCCTTGCAGGGGGAGGAGCCCGCTGGCTTGCAAATCTGTGGGGCAGATGAGGTATCTCCCTCCCCTGAACACGAGCGCAGCGAGTATCGGGGGAGGGGCGGGGAGG
>JALXAF010000462.1 GCA_026992375.1 Anaerolineae bacterium | reverse complement strand
AGACTAAAGATTGAAGACTAAAGATTGAAGACTAAAGATTATCTGCGGAAATCTGTGTGGCATCTGCATCATCTGCATCATCTGCGTTCCTATTTTCATCGAGATGGACGAGGCGTGGCTCGGGCCGCCCGCAGATTATAACCCATCGCGCGGGTTTGGCCCATGCAGAGGGACGTGGCAAACGCTACGATGACTGATCTCATTCGTAAACATGCATCAGCATTTGCTGAATAACTCGATCAGTGGTGCAGTAAAAAGGGAAATTATTGCTGGACGATTACTAACCATTCGCCTATGGCCCTACGTCCGGCTACATTGGCAGTTATCGGCAAAGAACGGTGTGCGACGCAGTTGCGCATCCTGTCCAGGCAGAGTAAAATCAAACAACACACGATGGATTGCGTGATATCATGACGAAAAAGAAGTCAAACAAAAATCTGGTCACACGCTTGCTGGACGGCAAAAAGATCCATTACGAAATCCGCACCTATGATCCTGAGGTCTTCGTCTCCGCTCCCGAGGTGGCCGAAGGAATCGGCATGTCCCCTTCGCAGGTTTTCAAAACCCTGGTCACCCTGCCCGATAAAGGCAAGCCCATGTTGGCGGTGTTGCCGGCCGACGCCGAGCTGGATCTAAAGGCCCTGGCCCGGGCTGCAGGCGTCAAGAAGGCGCACATGGCCCCGCTGGCTCGGGCGGAGAAGATGACCGGGCTCAAAAAGGGCGGTATCAGCAGCCTGGCGCTTCTTAATCGCGGTTTTCACGTTTTTCTCGATGAAAGCGCCCAGAGTTTCGACGTCATCGCCATGAGCGCAGGCGTGCGGGGAATGCAGGTCATCCTGGCCCCCGCCGATTTTATCAAACTCACCAACGCCCGCGTGGCTCCCATCGCTCGAAAATAAATCGCCTACGCCACACACATCCCGCGACGACGCCGTCCCACACGCGGCGCGTTGCACAGGAGGTCACCATCAACCGTTTCACATCAGCACAAAAAGCCTATGTCCTCATCGCTCTGGCGGCAGCGCTACTTGCCACCCTGGGCAGCCTGTATCTCAGCGAAATTCTGAAGTTTATCCCCTGCACCCTCTGCTGGTATCAGCGCATTCTCATGTATCCTCTTTCCCTCATCTTGCTGATTGGTTTTTTGCGGCGGGATAAGGACGTCTTTTTCTATGTCATGCCCTTCTCCATTCTGGGAACAGGCGTTTCGACCTATCATTATCTGCTTCAGAAAACCGATATATTCGGCAGCAGCGCAGTTTGCAATACAGGCATTCCCTGCACAACCACCTGGATCAACATCTTTGGCTTCATAACCATCCCCTTCCTGGCGTTAGTGGGCTTCCTGATTATCACCTTCATGGGATTGCTCTTTTTCAGCCAGGAGATGGAAGGAAAAGAAACTTGATCGCATTTTTTGGAGGCTATTATGCCTGAAACGCCGGTTACTTCGTCAACTCCATCTCCTTTGCCCATCGATGTCTCCGATGTTTTAGTGGGAGAAGTTAATACGACGTTCAAGCCCCTCAAACCGGAGGATATCGAGCCGGAGGCGGAACAGCAGACCACGGACGATGACGCGGCGCCCACCACCGACATTGGCGCTCCGCCGCCACTGGAGCCAGCCCGTGCGTCTTCCGATGAAAAGAAGATGTTCGGCTGTCTGCACGACATTCTCCTCGTGCTGATCAGCATCATCCTGGGGGCGCTCTTGGCGTTGATGCTGCTTTTGGGATTGAACGGCTCGCTCTTTCTCAACGATCGGGAGAAAACAGCCGCGCTTGAGGTGAAAATCGCCACGTTGGAGGAAACCCAGGATGCGTTGACCCGGCAACAGGAAGCGCAGAAAAACGCCATCGCCACGGCTGAGGCGCGCTGGCAAGATGTCGACGCTCGGGGGCGATCATTGGAATCGAGCGTGCAATTATTGGAAGATGAACAGCAGCATTTGTCTGACCAGATGAGTGCCCTACAAGCCCAGACGAACGAGATTTCGAAGACCGCTGAATCGGTGCGACAAGATGTGGCGATGGTGCAGGATCGGATGACGGGCCTGGATGAAACAGTCGCGACAATGCAGGGCGATATTGAGCATGTCAAAAAGACCGCTGCCCGTTTCGATCGGTTTGTGCAGGGGCTGATCGCGCTCATCTCGGATGTCGCGCCCGAAGAATTGCGCGCCACCGAGGCGGCCTCCACGCCCATCGCCTCACCAACCCCGGTCACCAAGCCTGTGATTACGGTGACGCCCGCTCCTACCGAGGAGCCAACGACCTTGCAGCTTTTTCCGTCCCAGCAGCCCATTCCCACCCCCGCCCGCGGCAGTGGCATCATCTATGGCCTTGCGTGGCTGGATGCCAACAACGATGGCGTGCCCGAGGCTGACGAGACGGCTCTTTCGGGCGTGCATGTTCTCTTGCGAGACGAGCGGGGCAGCCCCCTGTTGAGCATGAGCACCGGAACCGACGGGCGATTTGTCTTCATCAACATCCCTCCGGGCGATTACCAATTGCTGGCCCAGCCCGCGGCCGAGCATCCCTTGATTGTTCCCGGCCCGCAATCCGTCACTGTGCTGCCAGATAAGCAAGTGGAGATCAACATCGCACTCACCCGACCATAATCTCACTTGCATGGCTGCCAGAAGCGCCTGTCGGGCGGCAATGTCCCTGGCAGGCGCTTCTTGTTCTGAAAAAGCTGCGTGAACTGCCGGATCAGATCTTGACAAAGCGCCCGAGTGAGGGTAGAATAGCTTTTGCAATCGAATACAAGCCGATGTGGCGGAACTGGCAGACGCGCTGCGTTCAGGGCGCAGTGGGCATTGGCCCGTGGGGGTTCGAATCCCTCCATCGGCACCTTTCTCCCCGTTTCAGACGGGGTTTTTGTTTGTTTGGAGTCAGGAGCGAAGTGGAGTAAAATAGGGGGCGAAGATAAAACACTCAGGTTCAATCATGACGCGACGGACATCTCCCTCAAAACAACTGCTGACCATGCGCCAAGCTGCCATCTTCATGGGCATTGTGGCGCTGGCGATCTTTGCATTTATGTATGGCCGCAACGCGTTGCGCTATCGTGAGCTGCAAAACGAACTGGCGAAAATGGATGCAAACATCGCCGCCGTGGAGCAGGAGAAGGAGGACATCGACCGGGAGTTCGATGAAAGCATCTCTCCCGCGGTGGTCGAGGATTTTGTGCGCAAGGTCTTAAACTGGGTGCGGCCGGGCGATGAGGTGATCGTCATGGTGAGCCCAGACGCGGCCGCTCCTCCGCAGGGGGGATCGCCATCCGAGTTGCAGAACTCGGAAACGGGGACGGACGACAAAAGTTCCAAGGCCAAGTGGCAATTGTGGCTGGAATTGCTGGCGGGAGAGAATTCTGAGGCAGAGTGATGGGCGTTTTTCTGAAGATGGCGTGCGGGATTGTGCGCGACGCTGTCTCGGGCGCGCCTCTTTGGGCTGAATCTGACAGGGGCCTTCGGAGCCTGCTATAATACAAGATATGGAAGTGATCCTCACCCATGAGCACGCGGATTTCGACGCGATGGCGAGCCTGCTGGCCGCCAGCAAACTCCACCCGGACGCCATCCCCGTGCTTCCGCACAGTCTCAACCGCAACTTGCAGGATTTTCTCACCCTGTATCGTAGTGCATTGCCTTTTCACACGGCGGAGGAATTGCCGCGCCGCCGCATCTCGCTGGGGATTTTCGTGGATTGTCAATCGGCGCAACTGGTGCGGGGAATGACGCAGAAAACGCCCGTGCGCATCATCGATCATCACAAATGCCGCGAGAATCTCCCCGAACATTATCATTGCTGGTCCGAGCAGGTGGGAGCCACCACCACAATCCTGGTGGAGCAGATCATCGGCCGGGGCATTCAGGTGACGCCCGTCGAAGCCACGCTGCTCATGCTGGGCATCTATGAGGATACGGGCAGTCTCACTTATCCCAGCACGACTTCCCGCGATCTGCGTTGTGCGGCCTGGCTGGTGGATCAAGGAGCCAAGATGGATGTGGTGCGGACGTTCCTCCACCATCCCCTTTCGCCCGCGCAGCAACGGCTGTTGGAGCAGCTTTACGAAGCTGCCGAGACCTTCGAGATCAAAGGGCATACCGTGGTGATTGCCTCGGCTCGCGTGCAGGAGCCGGTGGAGGAGATCAGCACCCTGGCCCACAAGCTGCGCGATCTTTACGAGCCAGATGCGCTGTTCCTGCTGGTGGATTTGGCGGAGCATGTGCAGGTGGTGGCTCGCTCCACCACCAACAGCATCCATGTGGGACGCGTCGCTCAGGCTCTGGGCGGCGGCGGACACGCCCGGGCCGCGGCCGCTCTGATGCGGAAACAGCCTCTCCCTGTCATCCGCCAGCGCATTTTTGCGTTGCTGGAAGAGATGGTGCAACCGCAAATGACAGTGCAAGAGATCATGTCGTGGGGCATCACCACCGTCAGCGCCGAAGACAGCGTGTCGGCGGTGGCTCAGCGCATGAGCATTCGCGGCCATGAGGGATTTCCGGTGGTGGATGAACGCGGCCAATTGCAGGGCCTTGTCACGCGCCGCATCATCGATATAGCCATGCGACACGGTATGCAAAATCAGCCGGTGCGCCGGGTGATGCGCACGGGTGCTGTCACCGCGCGTCTGGATGACCCGGTGCGCGTGGTGCAAAAACGGATGATCGAAAGCGGTTGGGGGCAGATTCCGGTGGTGGATGGAAGTGGAAAGATGGTTGGCATCGTCACCCGTACCGATCTGCTGAAACTGTGGGGAGAGGAGAAAGTCCCCGAGAGTCCCTCCGTCGCGGAGATCATCGATGAGCGGCTGCCCGCGGGCCTCATCAAAATCCTGCGGCGTATTGGCCAGGTGGCCGCCGAAATGGGCTATCCCCTTTACACGGTCGGCGGCTTCACGCGCGATCTATTGTTGAACCTCCCCAATTTCGATGTTGATTTCGTGGTGGAGGGGGATGCGGTGGCGCTGGCGCAGGCATTGGCCCGGGAATTCGGCGGACGCGTGCGGCCCCACCGGCGTTTTGGCACCGCAAAATGGATTCGGGATGAAAAAGCCTTCTCCGCCAGCCAGATATTGCCCGATGGCGCGCCCGCCAGCATCGATTTCGCCACCGCACGCACCGAGTTTTACGAGGCTCCCACCCTGCTGCCCGTGGTCGAGCGATCCAGCATCAAGCTGGACCTGCACCGCCGCGATTTCACCATCAACACCCTGGCCATTCGCCTGGATGGCAAGCATTGGGGAGAATTGCTCGATTTCTACGGCGGGCGCAAAGATCTGGAGGAAGGGATCATCCGCGTCCTCCACTCTCTGAGTTTTATCGAAGACCCGACGCGCATTTTGCGGGCCATCCGATTCGAGCAGCGCTTTGGGTTCATCATCGAGCCGCGCACCGCGGAGCTGATGCTCGAAGCTGTGGACTTGCTCCATCGCGTGAGCGGCCCGCGCATCCGGCATGAGCTGGAGCTGATTTTGCAGGAGAAGGAGCCCGAAAAGGCTTTGCGCCGTTTGCACGAGATCGGCGTGCTGCGAGAAATCGATGACGATCTGGACTGGGACGATCGCCTGAACGAGAAATTCAGACGATTGCGCCAGGAATTGGCTGCGTCGCCCGAGCCTCCCGCGGCCATCGAACGTCTTTACTTCGCCCTGTGGATGTATGATCTGACGCCTGGAGCGCACAAACGCATTTTGGAGCGCCTGCGTCTCACCAGCGCCACGGCCAAATTGGTGAAAGAAGGGGAGCGTCTGCGCGCCCGCACCCTGGATATCCTCCGGCCCGACATCCCTCCCTCGGAACTAGACCGATTGCTGCATCCCTTCAGCAACGCAATTCTGCTAACGGCCCGCGTCGCTGTGGATGATCCCCTGTTTCGGGAGCGATTGGCGTTTTATCAAAAACACCTGCGTCCTCGCCAGATTCACATCTCGGGCGATGATTTGCGCAGATGGGGCGTCAGACCCGGCCCCATCTATCGCCAGGTGTTTCGGCAAGTGCGGGCTGCGCTGCTGGATGGGCGCATCCACACGTCTGAAGAGGAAATCGCGTTCGCCAAACGGATTCTGCGAAAGGAAGGCTATGCGCTCCGGCAACCTGAAGGTTGATTTTCACCCTTCATCTTCTTCGTATCTTCGTGGCAAAAAATAGTGATGAGACCTTAGTAGTCACCGATTACTTATCAGAAGTGTTGAGAACTGAGACAAAGTAAATCCAACAACACCTCCAATCCACCATGCCGCAACAGCCAGCAAAATGAATTTCGGTTTTGAGAGCAAGGTGTTTCCGGAATTCGGACTAATCCTGCCGAATAATGCTATCAAGAAAATACCTATCGTCCCGGATATCAAAAACAATGCCAGAAAATAGTGTATTTCTTTCATAGGCTTTCAAGTGACTCACCGATAATCAATAAGAATGTTGAGGCGCCTTTTTCGGCGTGGTTTATTCTTATTCAAAACGATCTTTACGATTTCCTCGTCAAGTATCATACGTCAAACGTCAAAAAGAGCCTTCTTACATCATCCCGTAAAAATGCCCGAGCCCCGGCAAGATAACTCGCTGAACGAAGATGAATTTTCCTGGGAAAAATGGTTCAGGGTGGGATTGCGCGCGTTCAAAAAAACGCTCGGGCGCTATCATTTTGGGCTGCCCGATGAATTTTGGCAACACCTGGAAAACGCTTTTGAAGAACTGCTAACGGCGATGCGCATCGCCTTGCGCACTATTCTCGCCCGTCGCCGCGGCGATGCGCCCGCCACGCCTCCGCAAAGCAAATCCATCGACATCGAATGGGACGACTGGGAAGATGATTGGGATTAGGACCGCGAGATGGGCGTTAGGTCTCTTCCTCGGCGCAGAGCGGACAGAATTTGGGGTCTTCCAGTTCGATGAAGTGGCGGGCGCAGATGGCGTAAACTTCCACGCGTTCCAGCATGCCCCATTTTTTCACCACAGTCGCCTCCAGAGCGATTTCCTTGCAATTGGTGTTGATGAGGATATCGGGCACGGGGCATTTGTTGCACAAGCTGCGATGCCAGGGCAGCGAATCGGGGTTGCGCTTGATCAACCGACATTCTTCGGTCTCTCGCCCGCGGTGATAGTCGGCGTAGTAGTAGCGACAGTTGACTGGGGTGGATTTTGGCATCGTTCAGAAAGACAGGGGCTGATCCCGCCGCATGAGATCATCGATGGTTTCACGTCGCTGCAAGAGGATGAGATCATCGGGCGTGTGTAAATAGACGGCGGGGCGCAGCGTTCCGTTGTAGTTGCTGGCCATGCTGAGATGATAAGCGCCCGAGACGGGGATGGCCAGGGCATCGCCCGGCCTGACGTTTGGCAGCCAGACCTCTTCGATGAGAAAATCGCCGCTTTCGCACAATGGCCCGACAATGCGAGCCGGGCCCGCCGCCTCATCCAGGGGATTGCGGGGCGGCGTCGCGGTGTAGCGGGCGCCATAGAGCGCCGGGCGTAGATTATCGCTCATGCCGCCATCCACGGCGATGATGCGCTTGCCGTCGCTGAGATGGCGGATGGCCCCCACAGTGTACAACGCCACGCCCGATCTGGCAATCAGACTGCGGCCAGGCTCCAGAATCAGGGTGGGGAGCGGGCCGCCGTGTCGGCGTCGCCAGGCGTCCGCGGCGCCGGCGCAGAGCCCTTCTGCCAGCGTGTGCAATGCAATGGCGGGATCATCCGGATGGTAAGGGACGCCCAGGCCGCCGCCGGGCGATAACGCCTGAATCCGTCCCCAACCAGCGCGTTCGATGGCGACGGCCAGATCGATGAGCCGTTCGATGGATGCAAGCATGGGATCGAGATCGAAAATCTGCGATCCGATATGCACGTGCAGTCCTGTCAGATGCAGATGAGGGTGGGCCGCGATGCGCCGGGCCGCAGCCAGCGCATCATCCCAGGTCATGCCGAATTTGGATCCGTGATGGCCTGTCTGGCGGTAAGCGTGGGTGGGAGCCAGCAGATCGGGATTGAGGCGCAACCACAGCCGCATGTCCTTCGCCGACCTCATGCTCTCCAGCAGACTCAATTCGTGCAGATTGTCCACCACGATGGCCCCCACGCCCGCGTCCACCGCCCGCCGTAACAGTTCCGGGCGCTTGTTATTGCCATGCAGATGCAGCATTGAGGGCGCAAACCCGCCGCGCAACCCGATGGTCATCTCCGCCAAAGAAACCACATCCAGCCCCAGACCGCGGCGCGCCAGCAACTGAGCCAGGGGCAGCGAGAGCCAGGCCTTGGACGCATAGGTGATGAGGCCGGGACCGGGCCAGGCTTCTAGGCCGTGACGATAAGCCGCAATGGCGTGATCGATGGTGGGGAGATCGTAGATGTAGGCGGGCGTGCCCAGTCTTTCAGCCAGATCGGCTAGATCATGCCTGCCCAAGAACAATCGATTTTGGTAAAAATGAACGCTCAGAGGCCAGAGGTGGCGGGGAAAGTCGGTCGGACGCATGAGATTCCTGGTTTCGAGATGCAAAGTTGGTTGTACTGAAAAAAACTTCAACACGGAGGCACAGAGCGCACGGAGGAAGAAAAAGGTGAATTTGAAGAGGAATTTCTCTGTGAACTGCCACTATTTTCTCCATGTTCTCCGTGTCTCCATGGTGAAATGACCTTTTTGCAGTGGAGTCAAAGTTCAATTTTACAAGATAACGATGAGGATGCCCAGCAAGGCGACGATGACGCCCACGATTTCATTCACGCCTGGTATCTCGCCCAAAAGCAGCGCCCCCAAAACAACCCCACCCGTCACCTCCTGGGTGGCGATGACATTGGCGTATGAGGCGTGCACCCGGCGCAAAGCCGCATTGTAGAGGGTGTGCCCAAATCCCAGCGGAAAAACGCCCATGCCCAAAATGCTGAAAATGGTTTTTGCTGTGTAACCGTCTGAGGTGAAGGTGAAAGCCGCCGCGGGGAACGCCCACAGTGCAGCCGCGCCATACGTGGTGATGGCGTAGGTGAACAGGCTGTAATGATGTCGTTGAGACCGTCCGGCAACGCTATAAAACCCAAACGTGATAGCCGAGCCCAGCGCCAGGATGTCTCCGAACAACATTCTTTTGGTGAAATTGGGCTGAAACCCCGCCAAAATGGCGATGCCGATGACCGTGATCACAATCCCGCCCCACTTGCGTTTGGGGATGTGCTCTTTCAGAAAGAAAGCGGAGAACAGGGTGACGAAAACGGGCGC
This sequence comes from Anaerolineae bacterium, assembly GCA_026992375.1. Taxonomy (GTDB): domain Bacteria; phylum Chloroflexota; class Anaerolineae; order J102; family J102; genus M2005. The sequence continues at coordinate 1,450 of JALXAF010000462.1, read as the reverse complement.
GGTGTAAACAATCGCCAACGAGTGAGCGATGGTGGTGAAATAGAGCGACGCGATGTAAAACAGAAAATGCAGCGCCGTGATCAATCCGAACAAAGCGAACTTGCGCCAATCATCCAGCGGTGTATGCCAGCGTTCCCGCTTGATCAACATCATCACGCCCACAGTCAGCGCCGCCGTAGTCAATCTCCAGAAGGTCAGCTCATAGCTGGAAACAGAATCGGCCCAGCGGATGAAAATGGGGCTGGTGGAAAAAAAGAAGACCGCTATCACAACGTATAGCAGTCCAACTTTTGCATCCCTTGAGAGCTTGGTCATAATCTGGCAGGCTCAGGAGCGTGATGAAATGCAAAACCGCCGTCCGAAGCTCAGACGACGATTCTACAATCGGGCGATGCGATGATGGCTTCAGCGAAAGGCGCCAGCAACCAATGAGAAAACCATGGCCAGCACGATGAGCGCGCCGATGATATACCAGACGGTGGTCGTCCAGTTCATCTTCTTCTTGGGCTGCTGTTTGTTGACGCGTTTGCGACGGGGCATTTTTCTTCCTCCACGAAAATAAATTTCAACAAACCGATTTTAGCACGGTTGATGCAAGGATGAAAATCGGACGAAGCCCAAGAGATTATCCGGGCGCGAATTGTAACTTTTTGCAGGGAATGATAATCGAATAATGACGAAGGACACCCCACGCTCATCCAATTCTGGAGAATGATATATGCCTGGTTTATTCAACAAACTCTTTGGCGGAAAGGAAGAAGAGACGAAATCCAAAGCCGCCACGCCCGATCAAGCCAATCGCCCCAAGCCCATCCACATCACCGACGCCGAGTTCGACGAGGTTGTGCTAAAAGCGGATAAGCTGGCCATTGTAGACCTGTGGGCCGAGTGGTGCAATCCCTGTCATCTCATCGCCCCCATCATCGAAGATTTGGCGGTGGAGTATGACGGTCGCCTGGTAGTTACTAAACTGGATGTGGACCACAATCCGAACACGCCCGCCCGCTTCGGCATCATGGGCATCCCCACCGTGTTGTTCATCAAGAACGGCCGCGAGGTGGACCGCATCGTGGGTGCGCAAAGCTATGTGGCCTTCGCCAACAAGGTTGAAAAATGGATTGACGCCTGATGGCGGCATGGTAACATGCTTTTAATCGACGCCCGGAGCGAGTTTGCTTCTTCGGGCGTTTTTTATTAATACGATAATAGATGTTGCATAATTCTTGTCGAATCGCGTTCGAATCCAGAAACCTGTTACTATGGAAATGTCAGGAAGGCGAACCATGAAATACGTGTATTTTTCTTTCCTGTTACTTTTGCTTTCCGCCTGTTCGGTTCCCCCCTCTACGCCTGAAGGTAATCTCGAAAATACAGCAACGCTTTCTTTGCCCAATACGCCCACGACTCTGGCAGAAACGCCAGCGTCCCGGCAACAAACCTGGGATGAATC
>JALXAF010000461.1 GCA_026992375.1 Anaerolineae bacterium | reverse complement strand
GCGCAACCGCAGTTGGCTGCGCAGGGTGGCTTCGGGCCATTGGCTGGTGGGCAGCCAGGGGATGGGCGGGCCCTCCATCCCGGCAACCATCTGGCCCCCGCCATCCAGCAATTGCAAAAAGACGTAATGGTCGGGCGAGAGGGGCCCCCAAGGACGCCAGTAGAGGTCGACGGCGATGTCGTCGCCGGTCAGGAAAGGCCCATCGCCCCGCTCGTAGCCCAGGAATTCGACGCCGTCGCCCTGGACGTCTGCGGGGTGCTCGGGCCGGGGGAGGATGTCGATGGCCTGGGGCAGCGCGAGGTTTTGCACCCAGGCTTCGGGCGCGGGGTTGGGGCGCGCAGTGGCGATGGGGCTGAGGTCGGGCCGCAGCAGGGCCATCACCAGATCGTAGTCGCCGGGCGGTGCGCCCGCGGGCAGGGTGAGGCCGATGTGGTCGCGGTCGCGCCAGGGCGTGGGCGCGTTGGCCGCGAGTTCGGGCCAGGGATGGGCAAAGGGCGTCACGTCGCGCTGTGCCCAGCGATTGCCATCGGGCCCGCGCAGCCACAACGTGTAGGCGAGATCCGCGGGCTTGATAGCGCGGGACCCCTCCCAATCCAGCTCGAAGAAGGCGCGATAGGGTGTTTTCACATACCAGCCGTCGGCCAGACTGACGCCATTCTCCCAATCCTGCGGCGTGACCAGCGGCGCCTGACGCCCAACCCCGCGCGGTTCATCCCAACCGGTGAGGCGCGTCTCCTCGCCATACCACTGGTTCATCAACTGATAAGCGTTTTCCCCCAGATAATCTTCTACTTTGGTCTCGAAGATGCCGCCCAACGAAAGGTGTTCGGGGAACCAGACGCCGCCGCGCTGGCGGAGGTCATCCAGAGACTGCTGCACCGCGGGCGTCCAGTCTTCGTCCGGGCTGAGGACGATGGGGGTGGTTTCGTTGCGTGGGGGGATGGGCGCGGCGTCTACATTGACCAGGGTGGGATAGAATTCCCAGGGCAGATAGGCCAGGAAGTAGCCCGCCTGCCAGGGATAGATAGCAAAAACGCTGTCGCCCGGGCGCAGGTTTTCCGCCACCGTCTCAATCAGCGGGCGATAATCTCGATCCGCGTAGCGGGGCGTGGTGTAGAACGCGGCCAGACTGGCGGCCTGCATCCCCACCAACGCCAGCAGGAAAATCGCCGTCGCCAGCCTGGATTCGCGCCACAATTCGCGGGTTCCCAGGGCCAGCAGCAGCCACAAGGCGGGCGCGGCAAAGAGCAGCACCCGCTCGAATCGCTCGGGAATGAAGGGGGCCTGCATCTGCTGGATGAAGCCAATGAGCAGGGCTGTCGTCAGAATGATGGTTAGATATCCGACAGGGGAAGCCAACGCGCTTAAGCGCGTTTTGAAACCCGCCGAGGCGGGTTTGGGCAGCGCCAGCGCAACAAGGGGCGGGATGAGCAGCAACAGCGCCCAGGGCCACAGAGTCGCCAGCGGGCCTTCCAGATGCCCGACCACGAACGCACTGAGATGCCGCCCCAGATAGATGAGCAGCGGCAAGGGCTGATCATTGTCCTTGACCACCTTGTAGGCCACGTAATTCAGCAGCTTCGGGCCCGCGTACAGCGCCCAGGGCAGATAAAGCATCCCCGCTGCAACCAGCATCACCAGCCAGGCCCTGATGCGCTGGCGACGGGCGATGAGAATCCAGATGAATTGGGCCAGAGGCAGCAAGGCAAAGAGATAAAGCGTGTAAAGCCCGGCCAGAACGCTCAGGCCATAAGCGACGCCCCATTTCCAACCCGCGTTCTTCTTTCCCGCGCCATTTTCCTCCTTTTGCGCCTTTGCGTCTTTGCGTGAGACCATCCCCCAGCGCCAGCCGGTCCACATAGCCGCCAGGCTCAACGTCGCAGCCAGGCCATACATACGGATTTCCTGGGCGTAAAAGATGGCGAAGGGATTGATCGCCACCAGGCCCGCGGCCAGATACCCGGTCGTCCGATCCCGCATATCCCTCCCCAGCGCATAAGCCAGGGGAATGGCGGGCAGACTGACGAAGACGCTGAACAACCGCAGCGAGACCGGCTGCACGCCAAAAATCAGCGTCCAGATGTGCAGCAAGCCGTAATAAAGCGGGGGATGAATATCCTCCGCGGTCAGTCGCACCATTTCGGCGATGCTCTGCCCCGCAAACCACACCGAATAGCCCTCATCCCACCACAGGGGCTGAAACGCCAACTGCAGTAGTCGCAGGGCGGCCCCCAGCAGGGTGATGAGAATGATTATGGTGACAGGGGAGCGAAGCCGTTTGGTGGCGGGCATGAGGACGTCAAAAAACGGTGGCGATAACCAACGACCGAGGACAGGCGCAGGAGATGGAACGCAGGCACATCTGATGCACGCAGATTTTCGCAGATTATGTTGACTTTATCTGTTTGTATCTGCGCATATCAGCCTTTTCTGCGTCATCTGCGTTCCATTTCCGGAACAATGGGCGGGGAGACCTTGCCGCCTCATTGCACCGAAAGGAAGCCGATGTAGATTTCCCGGTTGGGATTGGTGGGACTGGTGGTGAAGTTGATGATGGGAGAGCGACGCACGCCACCCGCATCGATAAGATAGGCCTCCCAATCGGCCTGACCGGGATTGAAGATTTCCAGCTTCAGGTTGTATTGCACGCGATTGCCGAATTCCTCATCTGGCGGCGCAGACCACTGGAAGAAGGGGAGCGACGGCTCGCTGGTGGCAACCACCGAGCCATTCCGCTTTACCTGCAGCCGCCATCCCGGGATGGGATAGCCCTCGCCCGTGCCGCCGTACACTTTCACCCACAGCGTCAGCCAGTCGTTGTTGGTGGGCATGAAGATGGGCCCGATGCCTTGATAGAACGCCAGGCCCGGCGTGGGCGTGGGCGGGACGGGCGTGGCTGTAGCCGTTGGCCGCGGCGTGGGCGTGGGAATCGTGATCACAGGGATATCGTTGAGATTCCCGCTTATCTCGACCAGATCGCTGCGCACCCAGCCTTCTTTGTTGTCATCCAGACAGCAAATGCGCCACCAGGTGCCCGTGGAGTTGGCTCCCGTGACATCGTAAGACTCCCCTTGCCTGGCAGAGCCGATGACAGGAAAGACCAATCCCGGCCCGCTGCGCACATTGACGCTTTCGCCGGTGATGCGCACCTGGGCTGCGGGCGTTGGCGTAATCGTCGGCGTGGGCGTGGGCGGGACGGGCGTGGCCGTGGGAACAGGCGTGGCCGTCGGAGTGGGCGTGGA
>JALXAF010000460.1 GCA_026992375.1 Anaerolineae bacterium | reverse complement strand
CCATCTTGCCCATGCCCGGAAGCATACCCAGGATGCTGGAAAGCGGGCCCATCTTGCGCACCTGGCGCATCTGTTTGAGGAAGTCATCCAGATCGAAGTCGCCTTTCCGCAACTTCTTCTCCATCCGAACGGCGTCCTCCTTGTCCATCACCTCCTCGGCCTTCTCAATCATGGTCAGCACATCGCCCATGCCGAGAATGCGAGAAGCCATGCGGTCGGGATAGAACGGCTCCAGACCGTCCAGCTTTTCGCTGACGCCGATGAATTTGATGGGCACGCCGGTGACTGCGCGCATAGAGATGGCCGCGCCGCCGCGGGCGTCGCCATCCACCTTGGTGAGGATGAGGCCCGTCAGGCCCACCTGCTTGTGGAAATCGGTGGCCATGCGCACCGCCTCCTGACCAGTCATGGCGTCGGCCACCAGCAAGACCTCGCTGGGCCTGGAGAGGGTCTTGATCTTGATTAGCTCATCCATCATCCGTTCGTCGATGGTGAGCCGCCCTGCGGTATCGATGATGACCACGGTGCGGGCTTCCTTTCGGGCCCGCCGCAGCGCCCGGTTCACGATCTCCGGCGGCGGCGGTTCAATGCCTTCGCTGTGCACCGGAATATCGAGCTGCTCGCCCAGGACTTCGAGCTGTTTGACCGCGGCCGGGCGGTAGGTGTCGGCCGCCACCAGCAGCGGGCGCTGGCCCTGCTTGCGCAGGCGTTTGGCCAGCTTGGCCGCGGTGGTGGTCTTGCCCGAACCCTGCAAGCCCACCAGCATGATCACATGCGGCGGATTGCCCGCAAGATTCAGGGGCTCGGCCTCGCCCAGGGTCCTGACCAGCTCCTCGTGGACGATCTTGATGACCTGCTGTGCGGGAGACAGACTGCGCATGACATCTGCACCCACCGCGCGTTCCTTCACCCGGGCAATGAAGTCCTTCACCACCTTGTAGTTGACGTCGGCCTCCAGCAAGGCCAGGCGAACCTGGCGCAACGCCTTGTCGACATCAGCCTCGGTCAGACGACCTTTTTTGCCCAGGTTGTCGAATACGTCCTGGAGTTTGTCGGAAAGATTGTCGAACACGGGTGATTTCAGTGCAGGTGAGAATGATAAGCGCGCAGAAGCGCCAAACAATAATTCTAACGGGTGACCATGTTTTGGTCAAATTTCACGCCTGCCCAGAAACACGCCTGAATCACCCTAGGCGTAAATTGTAGCATGGCTATTCTTCTCCCAGTCGGTAACTATGCAGGCCACAGCGAAAAAACGCCTGATGAAGCAACGTTGGCCATTGATGCCAACCCACGTCATGCGTAAAACGCCAAACGTCAGGCCGTTATCGCCAAAGATGCATCCTGCAATGCGCCATGACATCGTTACAGCAGAGTGACGTTTGGCGCTTGACGTTTTACGGTTTTGGCATGTCGCCTGTTGGCGGCTCTAACATTTAAGGTTGACATGTGAGCTGTATAGTCACCCCAATCGATTCTTACGCAAAAATCTCCATCCCCAGGGCAGAAGAAATGTGGCGAGAAGCATCTTCAGGAGATCGCCGGGGATGAAAGGCAGCAACCCCGCAGCTAACACACGCTCGCTTCCCACAAAACGGGCCAACCAAAATAATCCGAAAGCGTAAATGACAATGTTGCCGAGAGCCATAGCCAGAAATGTAGTCCAGCCTTGCCGATCCCAGCCTTTTTCAGCCAACACGCCCACAAGAAAAGCGGCGACGAGAAATCCCGCCAGATAGCCGCCCGTCGGTCCCGCCAGGTGGGCCAGACCAGCCGCCCCGCCGGTAAAAGCAGGCAGGCCAAAGCCGCCCGCGGCCAGATAGACGAGCACGCCCAAGCTGCCCCGACGGCTGCCAAGCAACGCTCCCATAAGAAGCACTGCCAGGGTTTGCCCTGTAACAGGAACAGGGCTAAAAGGCAGGGGGATGGCGAACCTGGCCGACAGGGCCATGAACAGCGCCCCGCCGATAATCCCGGAGATATCGTAAAGAAGAGCGTGAGGTTTGGCAGATGGACGCAAAGCATCAACGTAAGTCATTTGGCCTCCTATCCGTATATCGATGACAATACCTTTGCAAAGAAGTGGGAAAAAGCGAGTGGGTGAATAGAATGGGAGAAATCACGACCAATGGTTTCTCACCTCCATTCACACCACTCATGCCAAAGACTACCACACTTTTAACCATTTTCGAAACAACGCTTTCCAAGACGAGCCTGCTGCAGATGGCTATTGTCATCACCGCTTCCCCGTATTTTTACGGGGGACAAAACGGAGAGAATATGGTTTAATGGGAGATGACGTTCATTTTTCACTCAGGAGAGCGTATGATGAACAATTCCTCGATGTTGCCCGATCCACTGCAACCCGAAGCGCTGGAGCGACGCTATCGAAGTCTGCGCGACGCCCGAGAACGCGAGGCCTTCACCCAGGCTATCGAGGCCCGCTACGCCCGGCAGCCTGACGATCCCCTGCTGGCGGCCTGGCATTATCGACTGAGCTGGGCGGCCACGGAAGCAAGACGCCATGTCATCGCCTGGGCCTGGGCCATTCCTCTGGCTTTGCTCAACGGCCTCCTCTTCTGGCTGCTCACCGATGACCGCGTGGCCGTGCGCCTGCCAGGCGATAATTATGATTTCCTGCCTGGGCTTTTTCTCTATTGGATGCCCGCCACAGCCAGCGTCATTTTGATCTATCTGGCGGCTGCGGGCGGCAAGCGGTGGAGCCAGGCCATGGCCGCGATAGCGGGATTGGCCGCGCTGAGCCTGGTCGTGCAGATGGCGTACACCCACATGATTCCCCGCCCCGCGGTGGAACAGTATGTCAACCTGGTTGCCATCCATCTGCCCCTGCTCTCCCTGGCCGCCATCGGGGTCTACACCCTGGCCGGGCGAGATGGGCCGAGAGAGCGCTTTTCTCTGCTGATGAAGATGCTGGAGGCGGTGTTTCTCACGGGCATGTTCATGGCCGTGGCGGGGGTGCTAAGCTCCATCAGCGGCGGGCTCTTTGCCCTGCTAACGGTGGATTTCCCCGATTGGCTGATCCGGCTCGTTTTTGCCGGCGGCGCTGGCTTGCTGCCCATCCTGGCTGTGGCCATTCTCTACGATCCCTCTCGCTCCCCCGCGGAGCAGGCTTTCGAGGAGGGGCTGAGCAAAGTGATGAGTCTGTTGCTGCGCGTCATGCTTCCCCTCAGCCTGCTGGTGCTGGCAGTCTACGCAGCCCTGATCCCCTTCCCTTTTCGCGATCC
>JALXAF010000459.1 GCA_026992375.1 Anaerolineae bacterium | reverse complement strand
AAAATCCTGGGCGCGGGCGTAGCCACCGATCGCTTCCGGGTGTTCGATCGGGCCGATCCCCTCTTTTTGGAAGCCTCCTATCTCTCAGCGCTCAAGGCCTTTCGTCATGCCAATGTGCATCGCCGCGATGTGGATTTCTTCGAACTGCATGACGCCTTCAGCATTATGGCAACGCTTATCCTGGAGGCGGTTGGCTACGCCAAACAGGGCGAAGGCTGGCGTCTGGCCCAGGAAATGCGCATCGGGCTGGATGGCGACATTCCCATCGCCACCATGGGCGGCCTCAAGGCCCGCGGGCATCCCATCGGCGGTACGGCCTTGTATCAGACCTGCGAGATCGTGCTGCAACTCACGGGCCGCGCCGGACCCAACCAGCTCCCCCACCCCGAGATCGCCATGATGCAAAGCGTGGGCGGCGCGGGCGCAACCATCATCACGCACATTTTCGGAATCTGAGCGCCCCACGAATCTCGTTCGGCCTGAGGTCGTTACGCGCACTTTGGCCTCGTTAATCGAGACTTCGCGTCATCCATGACCGCAGGAATGACATTAGGGTTGCAGCCACGCCGCGTTACGGTTTTGTTACTGAAAAACGATTGTGCTAAAATAAGCGCGGAGCAAACAGCATGATTTGCATTGGCCCGCGTAGCTCAGTGGATAGAGCGCCTGCCTCCGGAGCAGGAAGTCACAGGTTCGAATCCTGTCGCGGGTACCTTTTTTGATGCCTCGGGCAAACGCCTGGGGCGTTTTTTGTTGAATTTTTGTTCGCAGCGTATCAATGTAGTAGGCGTTTCGTCATTGACGAAATCGTTATGGCAACTTATAATAGTAGCAGAGAACTTTTTCCCCAACCATTCACCGCATAAGGAGGCGTTTATGGCTGCAAAGAAGCTGCTATTTCTTGTTGGCGATTATGTAGAAGATTACGAGGTCATGGTGCCATTTCAGGCGCTGGCTGCCGTGGGATACGAGGTGCACGCGGTTTGCCCCGATAAAAAAGCTGGCGACTCCGTGCGCACGGCCATCCATGACTTTGAAGGCGACCAGACTTATAGCGAAAAACGCGGGCACAATTTCGCGTTGAACGCAACCTTCGATGAGATCGATCCGGCGGATTACACTGGCCTGGTCATTCCCGGCGGTCGCGCGCCCGAATACATACGTCTGAATCCGCGAGTGCTGGAAATCGCCAGACACTTCATCGAGACGAACAAACCGGTGGCCGCCATCTGCCACGGCCCGCAGATTCTGGTCGCCGCGGGCGTGGTCAAGGGCCGCAAGCTGACCGCTTATCCCGCGGTCGGGCCCGACATCAACGCCGCGGGCGGCGAATACGTTGCAATACCCGTCGACCAGGCCTATGTGGATGGCAATCTTGTCTCCGCTCCCGCCTGGCCAGCCCATCCCGAATGGATCGCCAAATTCCTGGAAGTGATGGGAGCCAAAATCGCACTCTGATAGTTGTGCCGCTATGAAAGAAAATATATCTCATGCAAAGACGCCAAGACGCAGAGGGGAGAGGAGTAAAGAATCCTTGGCGGCTTTTGCGCCTTTGCGTGAGGCTTTCATCCGTATCGGCTCGCCACCGCGTGGGATGATTGTTCCTTTCGATCCAATTGTTGTAGATGGCAAACGGTTGTATTGCATTATTCATTCGTTTCCGGCATAATATATCCTACTCATCAATTTGTCTCTTTTTGAACGGAACCCGCTTCTGTATATTATTTCATCGAAATTGTCGTATTCTTACCCTATACGTGATGCGTAAATCATGGGCGCCAAAGAAAGTCAATGATCCATTTCTCTTCATTTAAGCCATGCGGCTATCTCCAGGAGGTGATTTCACCATGACACTTTCCAAACGACTCATCTTTTCATTCATGATTCTGATGCTCTTTGCCTCATTGGTTGCGGCTTGTGGTGGAGAGCCGGTGCAACTTTCAGACAAGGACGCCGACTTTGTTCTTGCCTTACCGCGTTTGGTGGTGGATATCGACAGCGACGGCGTTCCTTCCGTTGCCGGCGTCAGCCCCCGCCTGCTGTCGCTTCTTGGCGTTGATATCTCTCAATTCGCCATGGATCCGGCGTATGTCGAATGGTTCACCCAGGCGAATGTGCAGCATATCGAATTGGTGCAAAAGGATGATGGCATCTACATCTTCGTCAATGGCGTGCTGATGCCCCATCTGGGGTGGTCCTCCGATGAGTTGAATAATCTGGCCGACGCCCTCACCAAGCTGAAGATTGTCAAGCCCGAGTTCGAGACAGTGCTGAATCTGGTGATTCCCATCATCCAACACACCGGGCTGGATATTGCTTTGCGCTTTCCCAAACAGCCGACCGCCGAAGAAATTCCCCTGCGCGATCCCAACGCCCCCATCGTCGTTCCCACCAAGCAGGAGGCGGAGAACTCGGTGGCCATCGTGAAGGCCCGCATCACCTTCGACGAGAACGGCGTGCCATCCATCCTGGGCGTTTCCACTCAGGATCTGACTGACGCCGGATTGGCTGATCTGCGCGGTGTTGGCCTGGCTCCGCAGACCATCGAGAATCTGCAAGTGGCTGGCATTCACAAAGTCACCGTTCGGACAACACCCGAGGGCCTGATTTTCTGGATCAACGATGAGCAGCTCCCCTACCTTGTTTGGGGTGACGAATACCTGAATCAGGCGGCTGATCTCTATGCTCAACTCTACTTCATGCCTGGTTATGAACAACAGCGCGAGCTGGTGAAGACCCTCCTGCCGATGTTGGATCAGGTCGATGGCGAAGTCACTCTGGAATTCCCCAAATAAATTTCCCCCTCGCGCCGGTCTTTCCAGATGGCCGCTGGCCTGCCCCCGCGGTCATCTCGTGGACGCGTGAATGATCCCCAGAAAAGGAGTGCTTAATGGATGTTCGCCGCAAATACGCCGGTTTACGTTTCCTGGCGTTACTCATCAAGATAGTTGCCTGGCTGGTCTTGATTCTTAGCATAGTCGTTGCCATTTGGTTCTGGATGCAGGGCGAAAAAGTTGCAGGATTGCGTTTAGGCGGGCAAAACTGGACTGGTGTTCTCTTTCTGCCTTTTGGCATCTATACATTTATCCAGCTTTACATCCTCGGTAGCATTATCTCTTTGTTCACCGATGTGGAATACAACACCCGGGCCAATGCCACCGCCACCGCCAATCTCATCGCTCTCATGGAGAAAATGGAACAGCGAATGGCGAAAAGCGCGTCGGCCGTAATCGCCACGCCCCCACCC
>JALXAF010000458.1 GCA_026992375.1 Anaerolineae bacterium | reverse complement strand
GGCCTGGAGGGGTGAAAGCGCCTCCTTGCCTCTTATTTTGGAATTGTTGATCCCGTTAGCTTGACGAACAATCTTCAAATCGAGGATAATAGATCGACTCGTGCGTTTTTGCGCATGGGCGTTCGCGGCTGTGCGCCACAATATCCATAATCGACACAAATCAACTCAGAAAGTAACTGCTAACGTAGCCCTGGTCACTCAACACAGATACGAGGAAACACGGATGAAATCTTTCTTGAATGACTTCGTGTCTTCGCTCCCATCGTGTCTTCGTGGCAAAAAAGGGCGATTGGGGACAACTACATTAGCAGTTGCCTCAGAAAATTATTTTTGGAGGCTCATCAATGACGATTTCCCCTCTGATAGAAGAATTGAAATCTGCCCACAAACTGCTGGCGGAATACGATTATGAACTGCGTCCGGTGGAGAAGGGGTACGCCAACCGCACGCTATACATCAATCTGGATGACAATGAAATCCAGGAAAAACCGGTCACCCAGCAGATGAAGGATGTGTTCACCGGCGGCCGCGGCTTCGCCCTGTGGCTGCTATGGAACGCCATCGACGGGAACACCAAGTGGAATGACAATCGCAACGAGTTGATTTTGGCCAACGGCCCCATCAGCGGATCCACCGCGTATCCGGGCCTGGGCAAGACCACCGCGGTCACGGTTTCGCCCCTGACGCATTCCATCATCGATAGCAATGGCGGCGGCTATTTCGGGCCCTATCTCAAGTTCTCGGGCTTCGATGCGCTGGAGATCCAGGGCAAGGCCGATAAAGATGTCATCATCTTCATCGACGGCGACACCGGCAAGGTGACCATCGAAGAAGCGCCGCTGGAGGAGCTGGATTCCCACATCATCGCCGAGCAGCTCACCGAGATGTACGCCGACCCCGAGAAGGGCGAGCGGGGCAAGATGGGCGTGTCGGTGGTTTCGGCGGGCGAAGCGGCCGAGCACATCCGCTATGGCATCCTCAATCTGAGCTGGTACGATGTGCGCCGCAAGCATGTGCGCATCAAGCAATGCGCCCGGGGTGGCGTGGGCCGCGTTTTGCGCGACAAGAAGATCAAGGCCATCGTGGTGCGCTATTCCAGCCTTTCGGGCAAGAGCAACAACCCGGCCAAGCCGGAGTTGATCAAGAAGGCAGGGCGGCGCATCAACAAGGAAATCGCCCTGTATGACGATGTGCAGAACCAGATGCGCAGCGTTGGCACCGCACACCTGGTGGAGATCATGGATCACTTCGATCTGCTGCCGGTGCACAATTTCAAATACGGCTCGCATCCCGAATCGCACAAGATCGACTCAACGGTGTGGAAGAGCCTGTTCACCCAGGGCATGCCTGATGGCTGTTGGGCGGGCTGCCAGATGTCCTGCTCCCACGCAGTGGACGATTTCAGGCTGCAAACCGGGCCTTACGCGGGCGAGGCCGTCATCGTGGATGGCCCCGAGTATGAGACCGCCGCGGGCCTGGGCGCGAACATCGGCAACTTCGATCCTTACGGCGTGCTGGAGCTGAATTTCTACGCGGACACCTACGGCATCGACACCATCACCCTGGCCAACTCCATCGCCTTTGTGATGGAGCTGTGGGAGTATGGCATCATCGACGAAAGCGACACCGGCGGGCTGGACCTGACCTGGGGCAACTGGAAGGACGCGGCCGAGCTGCTGCATCAGATGGCCCGGGGCGAGGGTTTTGGCTACGAGGTCGTGGGCAACGGCGTGCGCTGGATGATCGATTACTTTGTCGAGACCAAGGGCGCGGATCGCCAGTTGCTGCACGACATCGGCATGCAGGGCAAGGGCCTGGAGCATTCGGAGTATGTGACGAAAGAATCCCTGGCCCAGCAGGGCGGCTACGGCATGACCCTGAAAGGCCCGCAGCACGACGAGGCCTGGCTCATCTTCATGGACATGGTGGAGAAGCTGCTCCCCACCTTCGAAGACAAGGCCGAGGCGCTGCATTACTTCCCCATGTGGCGCACCTGGTTCAGCCTGCACGGCCTGTGCAAGCTCCCCTGGAACGACATCGAGCCGCCCGACAACAAGGAAACCGACGAGCCCGCCAAAGTACCTGAGCATGTGGAGAATTACACCTGGCTGTACGAAGGCACCACCGGCGTTCCCATCACGCCCGAGGGCCTCATCGAGCAGTCGGAGCGGGTCTACAACTTCCAGCGGGTCTTCAACCTGCGCATGGGCTTTGGCACCCGGGAGTTCGACTACAACCCCTACCGTGCGGTCGGGCCTGTGACCGTGGAAGAATACGAATCCCGCCAGGAGCGCTACGACAAGCAGCTCAAGGAAGAGGTGGGCGTGGATCCCGCTGGCCTGAGCACCGAGGAGAAGATGGCCAAACTGCGGGCCTACCGCGAAGACCGCTACGAGCAGCTTGTGGACGCGGTCTACAAACGCCGCGGCTGGGATAAGAACGGCATCCCCACCCTCGAGACTCTCAAACGCCTGCACATCGACTTCCCCGAAGTGGTCGAGCTGGTCGAACGCAAGCGGGCCGAGTTGAATTCGTAGACACATGTCCACACTGAAAGACGCAACCAACATTGCCCTTCTGGGCACGGCTATCCCGCCCGCGTATCTGGCCCTGCGCTTCGTCCGGGGACGACAGCGCGCGGAGGAGGTCTGGCGGGCCAGCCAATATCCGAAACTGGGCGATATCGGCAGCGTGAAGCATCTCTCCATCCTGCCCCTCATCGATTGGCGCACGGCCAGCGATGAGCTGGAGGGAGAGTCGGGCGTGTCTTACCTCATCCGGGCGGACGACACGACCATCCTCTTCGACATGGGGCTGAACAGCCACGGCGAGCATCCTTCGCCCTTGCTGCGCAACATGGCCCGGTTGGGCGTCTCCTTCGATGAGATCGACATGATCTTCATCTCGCACAACCATCTGGATCATGTGGGCGGGATGCAGCATGTGAAAGAAGGGATTTTCGGGCCTTCGGCGGGCTATGTGAATCTGCACCAGATGCCCGCGTATGTGCCCGCGCCCATCATCAACCCCTCGGCCACGGCCATTGTGGTGGATGAGCCGATGGCGCTGGCTCCGGGCGTCGTCAGCATGGCGCCCATCCCCCGCCAGCTTTTCTTCCTGGGCTGGACGCCCGAGCAAACCCTTGCCATCAACGTGGAAGGCAAGGGCGTCGTGCTCATCATCGGCTGCGGGCATCCCACCATCCAGAAGATCATCGCCCGCAAGGAGATGCTGTTCGACGAGCCGCTGTACGGCGTCATCGGCGGGCTGC
>JALXAF010000457.1 GCA_026992375.1 Anaerolineae bacterium | reverse complement strand
ATGCCCGCGCATCTGATGAGCCAGGGGATGATCGACAAATTCATCTGCGCGGCGGATCGCATCACGCTGGACGGGCATATCACCAACAAGGTGGGCACCTTTCAGATCGCCATCGCCGCACATTATCACGGCATCCCTTTTTATGTGCTGGGCTACGATGGGCCCGATCCGGCCACCGAGAGCGCGGATGGCATCGAGATCGAGTGGCGGGATGGGGTGGAGGTGCTGCATTGTGCGGGGCGGCGCACCGCGGTGGAGGGCGCGAAGGCGCTTTATCCGGCTTTCGACATCACTCCGCCGCATCTGATCTCGGGCATCGTCACCGACCGGGGGATTTTCCCACCCACCCTCATTCGTCGCTATTGGGATAAATCGCTCTAACCCGGACAAGCCAGAACCAAAAAGCTGATCTCACGCAAAGTCGCCAAGACGCCAAGTTTTTCTTTGCCTCTTTTTCCCTTTGCGGCTCTGCGTCTTTGCGTGAGATATTTTCTTGCCCAATGGGCCAGGATTCCATTGATAAGGAATTACTACTCCCCTTCCGTCACGCCCAGGCCAGGCCTATCGGGCAGGACCAGCCGGGCGCGGTCGTAGCGCACGCCGCGGAAGGGATCATTGGCGATGAGCAGAGGCCCGTCCAGGTCCGCGTAGTCGCACAGGGGCGCAAGATGAGCGGCAGCGGTCACGGCCACCGCGGTCTCGACCATACACCCGATCATCACCTGCATTCCCAGCGCCCGGGTCAGCGCGATCATCTCCACGGCCGGACGGATGCCGCCGCTCTTGGCCAGCTTGATGACCACGCCATCCACCGCGCCGGCGTGGGCCAGGATGTCGCCCGGGGTTTTGATGGCCTCATCCGCAAAGATGGGAACGCCGAAATTCAGTTTGCGCAGCCAGCGCAGGCCCTCGATGTCGCCCGCAGGCAGGGGCTGTTCCACGATCTGCAGGTCGTATCGGGCCAGGCGGGGGATGATGGCCGCGGCCTGTTCCCGGCTCCAGCCGCCGTTGGCGTCCACCTGCAGGCGGGCGTCCGTGGCCCGGCGAATCGCCCGCACCATCGCCTCATCGTTCTCGCCTCCCACCTTGATCTTGATGATGGGCATGCCCGAGGCCGCGGCTCGCTCCGCCATCGCCTCCGGTTCATCCATGGCGATGGTGAAAGAGGTGGAGGGCGCGTTGTCGGGATTCAGGCCCAGCAGGCGGTAGAGGGGCTGGCCCAGACGCTTGCCCCACAGGTCGTGCAGGGCCATATCCACCGCGGCCCGGCCCGCGCGCGAGCCTTCTTGCGGCAACTGCGCCAGCAAATCCACCAGATGCAGGGGATCGCCCGCAAGCCGCACGGTTTGCAGCCAGGCGATGATGCGTTCGGGCGTTTCGCCGTGATAGGCCACGCCCGCTGCCTCCCCGACGCCCTCCTCCACCCGCACGATGACGTTGTGGCGTTGGGCGCTGGCGCCGTGGGCGATGCGAAAGACGTTCTTCAATTGCAGGGTAATGGGTTCCCAGGTGAGTGTGAGCATGACTCGAGTGTAGCATAGACAGCGCCGGGGGATGAAGTCCCCCGGCTAGAAACAGCGCCCCTGCGGGGCTTAACCGGATTTATCCGGCGCTGTTTTGTAGCCCGGCGACTTCATCGCCGGGCGGGCTCGGCCTGTGCAACAACCACTCCAACCGAAATTGGACACGCCCATTTCAAATTTGATCAGGCGAAAGGGAGGCTGAGAGGACGTAATCGGCCCTCGGGGCGGGTTGTGCTAAAATGCTCCTATGGATGCAATTACCCTGGCCGCGGTGCGCCGCGAGCTGGATGAAACCCTGACCAACGGTCGGGTGCAGGCTGTCGTGCAGCCCGACGAGCAGAGCCTGGCCCTGGAGGTCTTTCGGGATGGCCGGCGGCATTGGCTGCTGCTGGATGTCTCGGCCCGCTCCGCGCGGGTGCATCTGCTGGATGAACGGGCCCGCCGCGGGGTCGTGGGGGATACGCCCTTCCTGCTGCTGGCCCGCAAGCGTCTGCGCGGCGCTCGATTGACCCAGGTCATTCAGCCGGGGTGGGAACGGCTGCTCTACCTGGCTTTCGAGCATCCCGAGCAGGGGCGGAGCGTGCTGGCGGCAGAGATTATGGGCCGTTGGAGCAATCTGGTGTTGAACGACGGCCAGGGCGATGTTCTGGCGTCATTGCGGCATTTCGAGCGCAGCGAACGCTCCCGCCGCATCGTGCGGCCCGGACGGGCATACAAGCCCCCGCCGCCCCAGGCCCGCAAGTTGCCCGTCGATCTTGTGCGGGAGGAGGATGTGGCCCGGCTGCTGCATCAGACGCCCGCGGGCAAGCCCCTGTGGCGGGCGCTGGTGGCCGCACTGGCCGGACTCAGTCCGCTGGCGGCCCGCGAGATCACGTTTCGGGCCACGGGCGACGCGCTGGCCGATGTGTCGCATCCCAATCTCGGCCCCGCTGGCCTGATGGGCGTGCTGGATTGGTTCCGCACGCTGCCCCGACAGGGGGGCTGGGCTCCCACCGTGGCCCTGGACGAAAACGAGCAGCCCGCCGCCTTTGCTCCCTACGAGTTGACGCATCTGGGAAATCTGACGCCTTATCGCAGCATCAGCGCCGCGGCCCGGGCGTTTTACGCGGCGGCGCTGGGCGCAGACAGCTACGCGGGGCGTCGCAAGCAGGTGTTGGCGCTGGTGACCCAGGCCCGAAAGAAGCTGTTGGGGCGTCGGGCCAGCCTGGGCGAGCAGGCCGCGGGCGAGGAGGATGTGGCCCGGCTGCGCGCGTATGGCGAATGGATTCTGGCCTATGCCTGGAAGATCAAGCCGGGGGATGTGGAATTGCTGGCCGACACGGGCGAGGAGACTCTGCGCATCCCCTTGGACCCGACCCTGAGCCCCAGCGAGAACGCGCAGGCGTATTTCGCCCGCTATCGCAAGAAAAAACGGGCGGCGGAGAAAATCCCGGCGCTGCTGGCCGAGGTGGATCGGGACCTGGCCTGGCTGGAGCAAATCGAGAGCGATGTGCGTCTGGCCGACAACACGCCGCAGATCGAGGAGCTGCGGGAGGCGTTGCTGTCCTCGGGCCTGGTTTCGGAGCCCCAGGGCAAACGCCCGCGACCGCCCCGCTCCCAGCCCATTCGCATCACCACGCCCGAGGGCTTCGAGGTCATCATCGGGCGCAACGCGTTGCAAAACGAGCGCGTCACCTGGAAGATGGCGCAACCGGACGACATCTGGCTGCACGCGCAGGATGTCCCCGGCTCCCACGTCATCATCCGCACCGGCGGGCGTGAAGTCCCCGATGAAGTCATCGAGCAGGCCGCGAGTTGGGCCGCGTGGCATTCGCAGGCCCGCAACAACACCAAGGCGCCGGTCATCGTCACCCGCAAACGCCATTTGCGCAAGATCAAGGGCGGGCGCCCGGGCCAGGTGCGGGTGTTGCAGCACCGCTCGATCACCGTGCGGCCGGAAAGGCCCCTCTGAGCCGCGTTTTATGAGGACGTCGCCTCATCCCGCGGCGCGGCCCAGAGGATGATGGCGCCGCCAACGACGATGAGCGCGGCCAGGGCCAGCAGCTTCACCGTGGTGCTGGCCGTCATCAGGCTGATGGCCCCGAATACGGCCTCGAAGGCCACGTAGCTCAGCACGATCTGGCGGGGACGGTAGCCTTTATCCAGCAGGCGAAAGTGCAGGTGATTGCGATCCCCCTGGAACAAAGACCGGTGGTGCCGCCATCGCCACCAGATGAGCCAGGCCACATCCATGATGGGCAGGCCCATGACTAGCAGCAAGGTGGCCACCCGGGCGCCCGCGATCAATCCCAGCGCGGCCAGGGTGAATCCCAGAAAGTAGGAGCCGCTGGAGCCCATGAAGACTTTGGCCGGAGGCCAATTGTAGACGAGAAAGCCCAACACGCCGCCCAGCAGGGTCAGGGCGATGAGCATCACGCTGTGTTGCCCTGTGCGATACATGTGGATGGCCAGCACCGTCGCCACCACCGCGGCCGTGGATGCGGCCAACCCGTCCACGCCATCCAGAAAGTTGACGGTGTTGATGAAGCCCAGAAACCAGAAGATGGTCAGGGGCCAGATGACGTACCAGGGGAAAACGATCTGGCCCGGACCAAAGGGATTGTTGATGCGTTCGATGAAGATGGTGAAGGCGATGGCCACGCCCGCAGCAATCACCTGCGCCAGATACTGAGGCCCGCTTTTGAAGCCGTATTTGTCATCCAGCAGGCCGAAAATCGCCACGAAGCCCGCCCCGATCATCAGGCCCAGCCAGCGAAATGCCTCGTCGGGATCGGTGGTGGCGGGCAGCCAGGCCGATGGCAAGGCCCGCAGCAACAGATTCGCGCCAACGAATCCACCGAAGATGGCCAGGCCGCCGATGCGGGGGATGACGCCCGCGTGCTGGCGTCGCCCGCCGGGCCTGTCCACCACATCCCATCGACGCGCCGCCCACATGCTGACGGGGGTCAGCGTCAGGGCGAGGAGGAATGCAGTAGCCAGGGCGAGTAGGTGGATCACGATGATCGCGGAATGCGGGCGATGGGGAGCGGTGAGCAGTATTCAGTGATCAGTAAGTAGTCGCCATGAGCGATAGCTCACCACATAACGAACGAAAATGGAACGCAGAAAGATCTGATGCGCACAGATTTTCGCAGATTGTTTTGATTTTATCTGTTTTTATCTGCGTAGATTAGCTTTTTCTTCGTCATCTGCGTTCTATTTACGGAACAGTAAGCAGAATGACCAACTGTTCACTGCTCACTGATTACTTGTTCACGGGGTGATGCGGCCCAGGACGCGCGGAAAGGCGATGGCTTCGCGCACGTTCTTGACGCCCGTGAGCCAGGCGACGGTGCGCTCGACGCCCAGCCCGAAGCCGCTGTGGGGCGCGGAGCCGTATTTGCGCAGGTCGAGATACCAATCGAAGGCCTCTTCGGGCAGGCCTTGGGCGTGGATGGCGGCTAGCAGCTTCTCTGGCTCGCTCATGCGCTCGCTGCCGCCGGTGATCTCGCCGTAGCCTTCGGGCGCGAGGAGATCGGCGCTGAGGCAGACTTCGGGCCGGTCGGGATCAGGCTCCATGTAGAAGGCTTTGGCCGCGGTGGGGTAGTGGGTGACGAACACGGGCCTGTCGAACTGGCTGGCGATGTAGGTCTCGTGGGGTGCGCCGAAGTCATCGCCCCATTCGATGGGCGTTAGCGGTTCATCCTTGGGGGGAACGGTGACGCCCGCGGCCGCGGCTTCGTTGATCATGGTCACCGCGTCATCGTATCGCAGCCGGGGGAAGGGCGGCGTCACGTTCTCCAGCTTCGATGTGTCGCGCCCCAGCAGTTTCAGTTCATTCGCCCGCTCCGCCAGCGTTCGCTGCACGATGTAGGAGACGAATTGCTCCTCGATCTCTAGCAGCTCGTCCAGATGACAGAACGCGATCTCCGGCTCCACCATCCAGAATTCCTGCAAATGACGGCGGGTCTTGGATTTTTCGGCCCGGAAGGTGGGCCCGAAGCAGTACACTTTGCCAAAGGCAAAGATGTTGGCCTCGTTGTAAAGCTGCCCGGTCTGGGCCAGATACGCTGGCTGGCCGTGGTAGTCGATCTCGAACAGGGTGGTGGTGCCCTCGCCCGCCGCGGGCGTGAGGATGGGCGTATCCACGTTCAGAAAATCATGCTCATCCAGCCAATCGCGGATAGCCCGGATGACTGTGGCCCGCACCCGCTGGATGGCCCATTGCCGATCACTGCGCAGCCACAGATGCCGGTTATCCAGCAGAAATTCAGCGCCGTGCTCTTTGGGCGCAATGGGATAAGGCTCGGCCAGTTGCACGATCTCGATTTCCTGGATATCCATCTCGTAGCCGCCGGGCACGCCCGGAGCCCGCTCATCGGCCTTGATCTCGCCGGTGAGGATGATGGACGACTCGGTGGTCAGGCTCTTGACTTTGGCGAATTTCTCATCGCCCAGGTTGGGGCGAAAGGCCACGGCCTGGAAGATGCCACTGCCATCTCGCACCCGCAGGAAGTTGATCTTGCCCTTGCCTGTCTTGCGTTTGAGCCAGCCGCGCACGGTGACGACCTGGCCCACGTGATCTTTGGCGTCGTTGATTTTGATGATGGGAGGCATGAGTTCTCCTTGT
This sequence comes from Anaerolineae bacterium, assembly GCA_026992375.1. Taxonomy (GTDB): domain Bacteria; phylum Chloroflexota; class Anaerolineae; order J102; family J102; genus M2005. The sequence goes on along the minus strand of JALXAF010000457.1, from coordinate 4,684 downwards.
TGCTGGGTTAACGGGGATGATGAGATTATAGCATGGGATGCGGCGGGAAGCATGTTATAATCGATGTGATCGGGCTCGCCGTTTTCGTTCATGGTTGTTTCTCCTTCGTTCATACTCACCCCTGACGCCTCTCATGCCTGCGAAGATCATCCTCAATCCCTATTCCAACCGGTGGCGCGCGAAGGAGCGAGCGCCCGAGGTGCAGCGTATCCTGGATAGCCTGGGCTATGATTTTGAGCTGGTGCAGACGGAAGGTCCGGGGCACGGCGTCGAGCTGGCCCGTGAGGCCGCGGCCGCGGGCTTCGATCCCATCGTGGCTGCGGGCGGCGACGGCGCGATCAGCGAGGTGGTAAACGGGCTGGTGGGCGAGAACGAGCGGGCGGGTGTGACGCTGGGCGTGCTGCCCCTGGGCTCGGCCAACGATTATGCCTATCAGTTGGGTGTTCCCTCCGATCTGGAAGCGGCCTGCAGGTTGCTGGTGGAGGCGAAGCATGTGCGACAGTTGGACCTGGGCCGGGCCAATCAGTACATTTTTATGAATGATTTCATCGCAGGACTGGGGGCCATCGCCAACATGGAGGCCGCCAAAATCCAGCGCATCCATGGCGAGACGCGCTACGTTCTCGGCGCGATCAAAGCCATTCTCAAGGCCCGATGGCCAACGGTCGGATTCAGATGGGAGGGGGGTGAAATGGCGAAACAGCCGATCCTCATGGCGTATGTGGCCATTGGCTATCGCACCGGCGGCGTTTATTTCCTGGCGCCCAACGCCCGGCAAGATGACGGCCTGCTGGATTTCCTTGTGTCCGATGTCCGATCCCGTTTTGGCGTGTTCAGATTGCTGCCCAAGACCATGAAAGGGACGCACATCCATGAGCCCGACGTGTATTATCATCAAACCCCGTGGCTGAAGATCGACAGCGACGATCCCCTGCCGCTGCTGGTGGATGGCGAGATAAAGGATGACGGCGCCACGGATGTGGACGTGCACGTCTTGCCGGGCGCAATTCACGTCATCGTAGGAGAGACGCCGGGCCCGCGACCGGGGGAGTTTGCGTCGTAGTAACTGCTAACGTAGCCCTGTTCACTCGACACGGATAGGAGTAAACACGGATAAAATCTTTTGGCTCAACAAGATTTCTGAGGGCATTGGCTTTATCAGACCCGCCGGATTGCGAATCCGGCTGAATGCAAGCGCAAGCAGCCAACTATCCAACGACTTACGCCTTCTTGCACTAGCGGCTTCAGGTCACGCCTCGGCCGCGGTCCGCATGACCTCGATGGGAGCGGGGAGTCCCGTCCATAGCGACCAGGCCCGCGCGCCCTGATACACCAACATGCCCAGACCGTTCCAGGCCCGCGCGCCGGACGCCTGAGCCTGGGTCATGAGCCGGGTGCGGCGGGGATTGTAAACCAGATCGTACACCATCTGCCGCGGCCGGAAAGGGAGATCGTCGGGCCAGGGGGACGCGTCGCTGTGGGGAGTCATGCCCACGGGGGTGCAATTGACGATGAGACGGGCGTCAGCAGCCAAGTTGTGCAGCTCGGGCCAGGCGTGAGCCGTCACCAGGCCCGCGGCGGGCAGATGCGGGATCAGCGAGCCCGCCAGCGTTTGAGCCTGCTCGGGCCTGCGGGCCAGAAGCCGGACGGGGACGCCGCGGGAGGCCAGGGCGTATGTCACGGCTCGAGCCGATCCGCCCGCGCCCAGCACCAGCGCCGCGCTTTGCCTCAGATCGTCCAGCGGTGCGCCCAGCGCCTGCAGGTCTTCCATGAAGCCCGCGGCGTCGGTGTTATGGCCTGACAGAGCGCCATCTTCTTGCACGATGATGGTGTTGACCGCACCGATGGCCCGGGCTTCGGGCGACAATTCATCCAGAAACGGTATGACGGCCTTCTTGTGAGGCACGGTGACGTTGGCTCCCCGGAACCCCAGCGCGCGCAGGCCCACCACGGCCTCGCCCACTCGCTCGGGGCGAACGGGCAGCAGCGCGTAATAGCCATCCACATCCGCCGCGCGGAAAGCGGCGTTGTGCATGGCGGGTGATTTCGAATGGCCCACGGGCCAGCCGATCAATCCAACCAGGATCATGATGGCCGATTAGACGTTGTAGGAAATAAGAGAGTTGTTTTGCACGTCTGACGTCATACTGCAGCTGACAAAGCGCAATGATTAATGAACAATGATGGCTCCACTGCAAAAAGTTCATCTCACCACGGAGGACACGGCGAAAATAGTGGTAGTTCATAGAGAAATTCTTCTCCAAATCCCACTATTTTTCCTCCGTGCGCTCTGCGCCTCCGTGTTGAAGTTTTTTTCAGTACAGCCAATAATGTCTATTGTAGCACGCCTTGGCCGGGGCGAGGGAATGTCGCCAATACCGATGCAGAAATTCTAAATTTGGAATCCAAAAGAGGCGAGGGAGGCGCCGGGCCAAATTTGAACTTGTCGCGACCCTCGTGCATACGTTAGCAATCGCTCTAAATGCGTGATAGAATGTTCCGGTTTGCTCATCATCCAACGCCTACTGTTCGCGCTGCTCATCCATGCTCACTTTCGCCAGGCTGCAACGCCTATTCAGAGAATATCCCAGGCAATTCTGGCTGCTGTTGGGGGCCAGCTTCATCGACGGGCTGGGCGGGGCTCTGCTTTTTCCTTTCTTCACCCTTTACGTCACCGCTCGCTTCGACGTGGGCATGACCACGGTGGGGATTATCTTTGGCATATTCTCCATATCCGCTATCGTGGGCAGCGCCATCGGCGGCGCGCTTTCAGATCGAGTCGGGCGCAGACGCATGATCATCTTTGGGTTGATCTCCAGCGCTCTCATTACCCTGGGCATGGGATTTGCCAACGACATCCGTCTCTTCTTCGTGGCTGCGCTGCTGGTGGGGTTGTTCGCAAATGTGGGCGATCCGGCTCGGCAGGCGATGGTCGCCGACCTGTTGTCGCCCGAACAGCGGGCCGATGGCTACGGTCTTCTGCGGGTGGTGATGAATCTGGCGGTGACCATCGGCCCGGCCATCGGCGGTTTCATGGCCGCCCGGTCCTATCTCACTCTGTTCATCACCGATGCAGTGGCCAGCACCATCACCGCGTTCATCGTGTTTCTGTTCATTCGGGAATCCATGCCTGTCAGAGAAGGAGAGGAGGAGCGCGAGAGCTTTGCCAGCACCTTTTCGGGCTATCTTGTGGCCTTGCAGGACAATGTGTTTGTGGTTTTCATCATTGGCGCCATTCTCGAGGCATTGGTTTACATGCAGATGAACACCACCCTATCGGTGTATCTGCGCGATGTGCATCATGTTCCCACTCAGCGTTACGGTTATCTCATCAGTATGAATGCGCTGCTGGTGGTGCTCTTCCAATTCTATGTCACCCGCAAGACGCGACGATTTCGCCCGTTGCACGTCATCGCGATGGGTGCGTTTCTCTACGCCATTGGTTTTGGGATGTTCGGCATGGCAAAAGGCTTCGCCTTTTTCATCTTGGCCATGCTCATCATCACCCTGGGTGAGATGTTAATTGTGCCTGTGTCGCAATCGGTGGCGTCGTTGCTGGCGCCCGAGGCGATGCGCGGGCGCTATATGGCGGTGTTCGGCTTTAGTTGGGCCATCCCCGCAACGGTGGGCCCGTTGCTGGCGGGCCTGATTATGGACTACAGCAATCCCGACTGGGTGTGGTACGCAGCATTTATCTCAGCATCCACCTCTGCGGGCATTTTCCTGTGGCTCTCCACCCGCACGCGCAAGCTGGATGCGAATGGCTAATCGTCCGTCAGCGATGATCCGGGATGAGGCGCACAGGGGCGCTGTTTTCAGCCGAGAGACTTTATCCCCCGACGCTGGCTGGGGGTTGCAACTGCGACTAGACAATCGCCCCAAATGTTTGTATAGTTGGTAACTGCTAACGCGCTCGACTTTAAATCTCATGAAGACACGAAGAAAAATGAAGAAAATACTTCGCGCCTTCATCTTCTTCGTGTTTTTGTGGAAAAGGCGGTGGTTACACCCTGGCTGCAACCATAACAACCATTATGATCCCAGACGATGAACAAGGTTATCTGAAAATGGGTGATGCCTGGCCAGAGCATGATGGTTTCATCATCGGCGACAGGGTCGGGCTAGAACGATTGCGCTACGCCATCAATATCGCCCTGAAGCAGGGGCAATATGATGAACGCCCCCTGGATGAATTCGGTGGCGTTCGCCTGTTGCCCGCTGAGTTCTTTACCAGTTCTCACGATGAAGAGACCGGAGGCGGCTGGGCCTGTTTTCTTATCTTGCTGCTGGCGGTGCTGATGCTGTTCATCTTCATGGTCGGACTCTACGTAGTCGCCACCCACATCTGGATGCTATTGATGTGAAAATGAAAACCCTTCGTCTGTTGCTCTTCCACGCCATCCTCTTTCTGTTCTTTTTCCAGCTTCTCACCGATTTCGTCGCGGCCATCTACGCGTTTGGGCTGCTGGGAACGAGCATCCCGCCCGAGATGGGGTTCGTGCTCCTGCTGTTCTCGCCCCTGCTTTTGCTGGCCGTGCGCAAGCCCGGCCCGCGGCTACTCACCGCGCTGTTCCTGCTCGCGCTCCTGGCCCGGCTCGTAGAACCCGCGCTGCCCACCCGCGGGCGGCTGATCCTCTCGGGCCTGGGCGTGGCCGCCTGGCTCATGCTCTTCCCCCTGCTGCTG
>JALXAF010000456.1 GCA_026992375.1 Anaerolineae bacterium | reverse complement strand
CGTAGACTTCAGCCGTGTGCGCGGCCGTTTGCTCCCAGGTGAACCGGGCGGCCTGTTTCAGACCCCGATCGCGCATGTGCTGCAATTCTTCGGGCGATTCTTCCAGGACGCGCCAGATGGCCTCGGCCAGAGCGTCGGGATCATCGGGATCGATGGTGAGGGCTGCGTCGCCGGCGACTTCGGGCAAACTGCTGACGTTGGAGGTGATGACGGGCGTTCCGCAGCGCATGGCTTCGGCCACGGGCAGTCCAAATCCCTCATAGCGGGAGGGATAGACGAACAAGGTGGCGGCGTTGTAGAGCCAGGGCAGATCCTCCCAGGGCACGAAGTCGAGAAAACGGATAACCGATTTCAGCCCTAGAGTCTGCACCCGTTGGAAAATCCGCTCGAAATGCCAGCCTTTGCCGCCGCCAATGAGCAGCGGAAGAGGCTCGCGCGCCATACGGCGATAGCGGGCGTAGGCTTCGATGAGGCCCAGATGGTTTTTGCGGGGCTCAAGGGTGCCGACCATGAGGATGAAGCGTTGAGGCCATCCCTTTCGATGCCGATAGGCTTCGATTTGTTTCACCGGCAACGGGCGATAGCGCTCATCCACGCCCGAATAGATGACATGGATTTTTTCCTGCGGCGTTTGCAGATGTTCTTGCAAGTCGCGGGCGGTGGCCTGCGAGACGGCTATCACCGCCTGGGCGCGGCTGCAACTGTGCGCGGTGATGCGAGCAAGGTAGCGCTGCTTGTTTTTTGGAAAAGCCTCGGCGAATCGAATGAAGGTGAGATCGTGGACGGTCACCACCGCGGGAAGCCGAACGGCCAGGGGCAGGGCGTAGGCGAAGCCGTGCAGCAATTGCAAGCGCCTGCTTTCCCAGGCCACGCGGGTTTGCTCCCACAGGATGCGCCCGGGCGGGGCTGCGGGGAGTCGGGCGGGGCGATGCACCGAAACGCCCGCGGGCGGCGCATAGGCTCGATCCATCACGAACGCGCGGTAATCGAACTGCGGAGCCTGCCGGGGCAGATGCGCCAGCAGATTCGCGCTGTATTGATGAATGCCCGCGCCGCGATAAGTTGGGGCGGTGGAAAGCAGGGTGGCCATCAAGCCAATGGTCGGGCGAGAGGCTGAAATTGTCACGCCCGTATTATAAGGCATCGATTGGTAAAATAGCTAACAAAACGGAACGCGCCATATTCTTTTGCGATGGGCGATTTCAATGCGATTCCGTACCGTTTCCTTCTTCCACATCTCTCTGACGACACGTTCATCGCAAGGGCGTCGTCCTCGCCAAATCAGCGCTGTGCGTGCGCATCGCCATTGGCGTTCTATTCGATGTGCAATGCGATGCGCTATAATTTCGACAAGGTTCATCTCCGCCTGCGCCATCCCTTCCGTCTGGCAAGCGAATGACGGTGGGGAAGAAAGTAGGCGCGATTCGAACCGCCAGCCATCCCGTCATCACACTTGTTTTCGTCTTTCAGGAGCTTTTCCATGACCCCCAACACCGATCTTCTCTCCCCCGTGTGGACGCATCTTACCACCATGCAGCCCGCCTGGGCCGAGGGAATCTATTTTTACGATCAGGACGGCCATCGCTGGATTGATTTCACCTCGGGCATCGGCGTCATCAACACCGGCCATCGTCATCCCAAAGTGGTGGCCGCCATCCGCGAGGCGCTGGATAGCCTGCTCTTCGCCCAGATGAACATCGTCATCAATCCTCGCTTTGTAGAGCTGGCCGAAAAGCTGAACGAGGTCACCCCGCCCGAAATCGACCGCTTCTTCTTCTCCAACAGCGGGGCCGAGGCGGTGGAGGCCGCGGTGAAACTGGCCCGCCAGGCCACCAAACGCCGCAACATCATCGTCTTCCAGGGCAGCTTTCATGGCCGCACCGCTCAGACCATGGCCATGACCACTTCCAAATTCATCTATCGCTACGATTACCAGCCCCTGCCCGCGGGCGTGTTCGTCAGCCCCTTCCCCTACGCCTATCACTACGGCTGGGATGAGGAGACCACGGTCGAGTTCAGCCTGAAGGAGCTGGACCGGGTGCTGCACGGGCAGAGCGCGCCCGACGAGACCGCAGCCTTCATCATCGAGCCGGTGCTGGGCGAGGGCGGCTATGTGCCCGCGCCCCCCGCCTTCCTGGAGCGCCTGCGCCGCATCGCGGACGAGCACGGCATCCTGCTGGTGATGGATGAGGTGCAGTCGGGCTTCGGGCGCACGGGGGAATTCTTCGGCTATCAGCACGCGGACGTCACGCCCGACATCATCATCATGGCCAAGGGCCTGGGCAGCGGCATGCCCATCTCGGGCATTGCGGCCTCGGCCAGGCTGATGAGCAAATGGCGGCCCGGCACCCATGGCGGCACCTATGGCGGCGGCAACGCCCTGGCCGCGGCTGCGGCCTCCGCCACCATCGATGTCATCCGCGAGGAGAGGCTGGTGGAGAATGCGGCGGCGCAGGGCGAGTATCTCATGGCCCGCCTGCGCGAGCTTCAAGCCGAATTCCCGGTCATGGGCGATGTGCGGGGCCGCGGACTGATGGTGGCCACAGAATTCACGGGCGCGGACGGCACGCCCGATGCGACCGCGGCCAAGGCTGTGGCTCAGGCCGCGCTCAAGCAGCGGCTGATGCTGCTCACCTGCGGCACGTATGGCAACGTCATCCGCTGGATTCCGCCCCTCATCGTCACTCGCGAACAACTGGACGAGGCCCTGGACATCTTCGCCCGGGCGCTGGCCGACGTAGTCGGATAAACGACGCCGGTCGGGGACGGAGGACGGCGTTGTTCCGCCGCTCTTCCGTCTCCGGTCGGGTTGCGGACGAACATTGACGCAACTGAAAAAATGGTTCTTTTGGATTTCAGGGGATAAGATGCCGGGCGGATTCGTAATTCGCCCTGAGAGCTCTCTGCATCCAGCCGGATTCGCAATCCGGCGGGTCTGGTAAAGCCAATGTCCCCTGAAATCCTGTTGAGCCGAAAAAATTTAGTCTTACGCAAAGTCGCAAAGAATCCAGGGGAAAAAGATTTGGGGTGTGTCCGATTTCGGTTGGAAGGCCGAGCGACGCAGGTCACCCTTCGGCGCCAACCTGGTTCTCAACTCATTTGGGACGATCCCTTGTGACTTTTGTCATTGAAAAAATGGGTGGGGTCTTCGAAAATAAGATAGAGATGAGAATGTCACTTCTCTATTTTCGCAATCAATGGAGGTCGCCATGTTCGATAAAATTCTTGTTCCCATCGATGGCTCCAGCGACAGTTGGGTGGCTGTTGATCACGCCATCTCGCTGGCCAG
>JALXAF010000455.1 GCA_026992375.1 Anaerolineae bacterium | reverse complement strand
ATCCTCTTCTTCGTGCTCAGCGTCACCGCAGCCAGCTCTTTCGAGGAGCGGGAGTGGCGCTGGTGGATCGTGAGCTTCGCGGTCATTACAATTCTCGTCTTCTGGGTGCAAGAGGGCTCCATCCAGGGATTGCTGCCCGCGTTCATTTACATCGCCGGATTTTATTTCTTCGCCATCTTCGCCCGCTCGCTGACCGAGGCACGGGAGGCCGAAGCCGAGATCAAGCGACTTTACGAGCAGTTGCAGGCGTATTCGCAGCAGGCCGAGGAGCTGGCCGTGATGGATGAACGCACCCGCATGGCCCGAGAGATGCACGATACGGTGGGGCATCGCCTGGCGGTGTCTGCGGTGCAATTGGAGGTCGCACAAAAGCTCATCGATCGCGATCCGCAGCGGGCGAAGGAGGTGACGGGCGTGGTGCGGGAGCAGGTGCTGGCCGCGCTGGATGAGTTACGGCGGACGGTGGCGGCGCTGCGTTCGCCCGTGGAGGAGGGGCTGGCCCTGTCCACGTCTTTGCAGCGGCTGGTCGTCTCATTCCAGCAGGCGACGGGCGTCGAGGTGACGCTAACGCTTTCCGACGATCTCCCGGATGACATTCCCCCGCCCCAACGCAAGGCCATCTATCGGGCGGCCCAGGAGACCCTGACCAATGTGCACAAACACGCGCGGGCCAGCCATGTGTGGATGCAGCTCAGCCGCGCGGGCGACCGTCTGACGCTCGTCGTGGAGGATGACGGCCAGGGCGTCAGTCCCGACGCCGCGGCCCAGGCCGCGGGATTTGGACTGCTCGGCCTGCAGGAGCGGGCGCAGCGCCTGGGCGGCGATTTTCGGCTGGAGCCCCGTCAGCCCCGTGGCTCCCGGGCGATTTTCACCATCGCTCTTCGGGATGATTCGTCTGATCGAGAAAGGAACGTGGTAAAATCAGCGCCATGACAACGCCCATTCGACTTCTTCTGGTTGATGATCAGCGCCTGATGCGGGATGGTTTGCGCCTGCTGCTGGAGTTGGAGCCCGATATGACCGTGGCCGCGGAAGCGGGCGATGGTCAGGAGGCCCTGGACGCCTACCAACGCGTCCAGCCCGATGTCACGCTCATGGACATCCGCATGCCGGGCATGGATGGGGTGGAGGCCACGCGCCGCATTCTGGCCCGCTGGCCCGAGGCCCGCATCATCATCCTCACCACCTTCGATGACGACGCGTATGTCTTCGAGGGGCTGCGGGCGGGCGCTCGCGGCTATCTGCTGAAAGCCGTTTCGGGCGAGGAGTTGGCCCGGGCCATTCGCACCGTGGCCGCGGGCGGCGCGCTCATCGATCCATCGGTGACGCACAAGGTGCTGGAAGCGTTCAGCCGTCTGCCCCGGCAGGCCGCCCCCGCGCCGCTGCCCGAACCCCTCACCGAGCGGGAACTGGAGGTGTTAAAGCTCATGGCGGAGGGGTTGAGCAATCGCGAGATCGCCCGGCGGCTTTTTCTGGCCGAAGGCACGGTCAAGAACTATGTGAGCAACATCCTGGGCAAGTTGGAGGCGCGAGATCGCACCCAGGCGGCGCTGCGGGCCCGGGAGCTGGGGATCATCTAACGGCATTCATTCGCCAATCCGTCTTGGGCATCCTCCCGCGTCTGCATTACAATAGCGCCATGTCTTATCTCGAACACTATCGCAATCTCCCCGCGCTCATCACCGGCGGGCTGGGGTTCATTGGCTCGAATCTGGCGCACCGACTGGTCGCGTTGGGGGCCCGGGTCACTCTCATCGATAACCTGCTGCCCGACACCGGCTGGCATCCGGCCAACATCGCTGATCTACGAGGCCGCGTCAGGCTGGTCATCGGCGACATCGGCGATCCCGAAACGGCCCGGGCCGTAGTCGCGGGTCAAGCCGTCATCTTCAATCTGGCGGGCTCCATCAGCCACATCGATTCCATGCGCCAACCGCTGATGGACCTGGAGGCCAACGCCCGAGCGCATCTCGTGCTGCTGGAGGCCGCGCGGCAGGTGCAGCCCGATGCAGTGGTGGTGTACGCGGGCACCCGGCAGCAGTACGGTGCGCCGCAATATCTGCCCGTGGATGAAGCGCACCGCAATCTGCCCAACGACATCAACGGCATCAACAAGCTGGCGGGCGAATGGTATCACCGCATCTATCATCGGGCCTATGGCATGAAGACCTGCTCGCTGCGCCTGACCAACACTTATGGCCCGCGGCAGCTCATCCGCCATCCCCGGCAGGGATTCATCGGCTGGTTCGTGCGGCAAGCCATCCTGGGCGAGACCATCACCGTGTATGGCGATGGCCAGCAGCGCCGGGATCTGGTGGAGATCACCGATGTGGTGGACGCGTTCCTGCGGGCGGGAGCCACGGACGCGGCGTGGGGGCGCGTCTTCAATCTGGGCGGCGAACCGGCCACGCTGCTGGAAATCGCTCAGCTCTGCGTGGCGCTGGCGGGCCAGGGTGACGTGAAGCTGGTTCCCTGGCCCGAAGAACGGGCGAAGATCGACATCGGCGATGTGTATTGCAGCTACGAGCGGGCGAAAAACGCGCTGGGCTGGCGTCCCAAAACCCCACTGCGTCCGGGCCTGATGCGCATGATCGATTTCTATCAGCGTTACGGCGACATCTATCTGCAAACGCCTGACCCCGCGGCGGCGCAGACTGACGGCTGGTGAGCTCGCGCCGATACCGATGAAAGACGAGGACACGGATTGACACGGCCTTCGGTCACAGATTTTTTGAATTATCCGTGTTTTTCTGTGTTCATCCGTGTTCTATTTTCAAAGCAGTCCGACGGCGGGCACGCCCGCGCCGATACCGACGAAAATGGTACGCGCCCAGGACGGCGCGGGAAGCCAAGCCCGTAATGCGTGATTCGTGATGCGTGACGACCTCACGCATTACGCATTACGCATCACGCCGGTTGCAGACCCGCCCAACGTGGGCTTGGGGTCATTTTTGCAAACCCGTGCAACGCTATTTACGAAGCAGTCCAACAGCTGGCTCGCCTGCGCCGATACCGATGAAAATGGTACGCGCCCAGGACGGCGCGGGAAGCCAAGCCCGTAATGCGTGATTCGTGACGCGTGACGACCTCACGCATCACGAATCGCGCCCGTTGCAGACCCGCCCAACGTGGGCTTGGGGCCATTTTTGCAAACCCGTGCAACGCTATTTACGAAGCAGACTATCGCCAAAACGTGATGCGCTGAACGAAGCGAAAACGTCTGTTCAGCCAGGCCCGCACGAGCTGGCTGCGCAACTTGAGCCAGGTGAATTGAGCCTGGCGCATCTCCTCTTGCTGCAAA
>JALXAF010000454.1 GCA_026992375.1 Anaerolineae bacterium | reverse complement strand
CGAATTCGTGAGGGATGAGCTGCCCCTGCCCGAGCTAAGTCTGGTGCAGGCAACGCGCCATTACCTCCGTCTCAGCCAGAAGAATTACGCAGTGGACAAGGGTTTCTATCCCCTGGGCTCCTGCACCATGAAGTACAATCCCAAGGTGAATGAATGGGTGGCCCGATTGCCCGGATTCACCGCCATCCACCCCCTGCAAGACCCGCACACCGTGCAGGGCGCAATGGGCCTGATGTACGATCTGCAGCAGATGATCGCGGAGATCGCGGGCTTCAATGCGGTGTCGTTGCAGCCGGCCGCAGGCGCACATGGCGAATTCACGGGCGTGCTCATCATGCGGGCTGCGCAACTGGCCCGGGGCGAAACCCAGCGCCACAAGATTTTGGTGCCCGACTCCGCGCACGGCACCAATCCCGCCAGCACCGCCATGGCCGGATTCACCGCGGTGCAAATCCCCAGCGACAAAGATGGCAATGTGGACATCGAGGCTCTGAAGGGCGCTCTGGATGACCAAGTCATCGGCATTATGATCACGAATCCCAACACCCTGGGCCTGTTCGAATCGAACATCGTGGAAGTGTGCAAGCTGGTGCACGAAGCAGGCGGCCTGGTCTATGGCGATGGCGCCAATCTCAACGCCATCATGGGCGTGGTGCGCCCGGGCGACCTAGGCATCGACGTGATGCACTTCAATCTGCACAAGACCTTCAGCACGCCCCATGGCGGCGGCGGTCCGGGCAGCGGGCCTGTGGGCGTCGTGGCCGAGCTGGCGCCCTTCCTGCCCGGCCCCATCGTGGATTTGAAGGAAGACGAGGGCGAATACGTATGGAAACAGCCAGCCCAGAGCATCGGCCGCGTCAAGAGCTTCCATGGCAACTTCGGCGTCATGGTCAAAGCCTACACCTATATCCGCATGCATGGGGCGGCGGGCCTGCGCGAAGTGAGCGAAACGGCTGTTCTCAACGCCAACTACGTCCAGGCCCGGATTTTACAAATGGACGATTATCCGATACCATATGGACACCGATTCTGTAAACACGAGACAGTCGCACAGGGGAAGATCTCAGGAGCGGAGGACATTCACACGCTGGATATCGCAAAACGCATCATCGATTACGATTTCCATCCCCCCACCATCTACTTTCCTCTCATCGTCCATGAGGCTTTGATGATCGAGCCCACGGAAACGGAAGATAAGGAAACCATCGACGCATTTCTCGACGCGCTGGATAAAATCGCAGACGAAGCTCGCGAGACTCCCGAGCTTTTGCACATGGCGCCCGTCAATGCGCCTACTCGACGCCTGGACGAGGTTCGCGCGGCGCGTCACCCCCTCCTCACCCGCCTGCCATCCGCCACGGCCACCCAATAACGAACGACACCATTTATCCCCTCTCCCCTTCTCTCGCCTGGCAGGAACAAGCCCTGGCGGTTTTCGCGCCGCCGGGGCTTTGTTATGCAAGCGCCACATCTAGCCCCACCTCTGCGTAACGCATCCGAGCGACGTCAAATCTAAGTCTTGCATAAAGAAGGAGATTCCAAATTTAGAATCCGCAAGTGGCAAGGAGGCAATCTCATCCCTCCCGTCCTCCCTTTGCCCCAACCCCTCCCTCGATACTCGCCGCGCCCGTGTTCGGGAGAGGAAGACCCCCAGCTGCTGCATATATCGGCAAAACAAAGGCTTCTCTCTCTGCAAGGCGGCAGCCGAAGCGGGGGAAGGCTGAGAGCGGGGCTTGTCGCCGGGCTAAACTTGAAATTGATGTGCACAAAGCAAACGATTTGACAAACGGCGACTTCTCCAACATAATATGCCAACAAAAGCGTTGAAAATCATTGACAGCTAACGTCATGCCGTGCTCAGCGCCATCATTCTATGTTGTTCGGGGACACGTTGAAGCCAGGCTATAGATGGTTGCCTTATGCCTGGTGGAGTGAATGGCAAAACCTGCCCTCAATTTAATTCGTTTATCACAAGAGATTTTGCTCGTAATCGCCCAGGTAATCTGCCGCGTATCACGCAAAAAACAATGAAGCGCACCAAGGCGCAAAGGGGAAAAGCTTTTCAAATATCCCTGGCGCTCTTCGAGATGCTGTGTTTTTTGTGTTTTGAGGTAACTGCTAACGCACCCCGGTTAACAAACCACAAAGGGCGCCAAGGCGCCAAGAACATGAAGAAAAAATGTATAGTTTCCCTTTTGTGCCTTTGTGTCTTAGTGTTCTTAGTGGTTTTCGGGTGACGACCTTAGTAGTTACGTTTTGAGTTTGGATACGTTGGCTGTTGCCAAACGCCGCTGAGTCTCCCCGAAACCTCAGGAGTGAAAAAATGACCAACCACCGTATATTGGCCATCACGGGCGTCGGAACCGATAACGGCGTCTGCGAAGAGCTGGCTACGCATTACATCGTCGAATGCACCCACACATTGCGCCCAACCCTGCATCAAATAAAGGAATTCGATCCAGAACTTATCCTGATTGATTATGACGCCAACACTCCTGGCAAAGTGCGTCGCATCATCCAGGCCGCCAAGGCGCATTTTCGCAAACCATTCATCATCCTGCTCAAGAGTGGACGCGCCGCCCCCAAAGACGTCTCGCATTATGACAAGATCGTAAGCAGACCATTTGTCTTCAAGAAACTAAAAAAGACCATGGACGCGCTCATTGCCTCCCGGCCCGAATACGTCATCCACCTGCCGCCCTACACCCTGGATCGTCGCACGCTAGTGCTGGCCGGGCCAAAAGGCAAGGTACGGCTGAATCCCAAGATGGCGAAGTTGATGGAAACGCTCATGTTTCACGCGGGAGAGCCGGTCAGCCAATTGACGCTAATGAAAGAGGTGTGGAAAGCCAACCGGATTCAGGATATCCGCACGCTGCACGTCCATATCCATTGGCTGCGAAAGCACATCGAAGAGAACGTCTCAGACCCGCGGGTGTTGAAAACCGTCGCCCGCAATCGCGGCTACACCCTCGATCTACCGGGCAAGATCACCATTGGCGGCGAGCCCCTGTATTTGCCCGACACTGTCTGACGGACGATCATCGAACGCAAGACGACCGGACTCGGGCCCAAATGCAAGTGGACAACACGCGGGCCCGAGCCTTTTTCATACAAAAGACGAGCGTCCTCAGCGCCCCCACCCACGTAACGCCTGTTGCACTTCCAGGTAAATAGGTTTAGGCTGAAAATCTGCCGTGACGAACGTAAAGTAGTCACGGTAGTTTTTTTCGGGCGCAGGATAACGGAAGGCCCACATGCTCAGGGAATCCAGCCAGGGCCATTCCAGGGCCATTTCGTAGGCGCGGAT
>JALXAF010000453.1 GCA_026992375.1 Anaerolineae bacterium | reverse complement strand
TCTAATGGAATGGTCGGAGATTGTTATTCGTTTTCCTGAGGCAGTCCTTCGGGGAACATGACGACCTTGCCGCTCTGGCCGCTTTGCATCACCCGCAGCGCTTCCTCGAAATCATCCAGCGCAAACCGGTGCGTGATGATCTGCGAAAGATCCACCAGCCCGCTCGAAAGCAGGCCTTTCATCCGGTACCAGGTGCCCCATATCTCTCTGCCGATGATGCCTCGCACGGTCGCTCCCTTGAAGATGACGCCGTTGTTCATATCGAAGGGAACGTCGGAGGGATACAGGCCCAGCAACGCCGCCTCGCCCCCCGGCTTCAGGGCCTTGAACCCCAGATCGGCGGCCTGGGGCGCGCCCGACATCTCCAGCAGCACATCCACGCCCTCGCCCTCTGTGTCGTTCATGATCAGCTCGAGAGCGTTTTCGAGGGTGACGTTGATGGCGAAATCAGCGCCCAATTTGCGGGCCATGTTCAGACGATAATTCGAGATGTCGGTGGCGTAGATGGTGCGGGCGCCCGCGGCCTTGGCCACCATGACGGTCATCAGGCCTACGGGCCCGCAGCCGGTGATGAGCACGCGTCGGGCCGTGAGATCGGTTGAGAAGGCCGTGTGCACCGCGTTGCCGAAGTTTTCCTGCAAACTGGCCACGTCCCAGGGCATATCGGGCGGATTCTTCCACATGTTTTCCGCGGGCATGACGATGTAATCGGCCCAGCAACCATCTCGATCCACGCCGATGATCCTGGTGTTCTGACAGAGATGCCCCTTGCCTGTGCGACACTCCTGGCAGACATGGCAGATGATATGGCTTTCGGCGGATACGAAATCGCCTTCTTTCACTTCGTGAACCATGGCTCCCGTTTCCACCACCACCCCGCTGAACTCATGTCCCACGATGACAGGAGGTTTGATGCGGCTCCTGGCCCAGGGATCCCAGCGAAAAATGTGTAAATCGGTGCCGCAAATGGATGTTGCTTTCACTTTGATCAGAACGTCTCGCGGCCCGGGACGGGGCACAGGCGCCTCTCGCATCATCAAACCGGGCGATTCTTCCGATTTGACGATGGCGCGCATCGTTTTGTCAGTGCTCATTGCAGGCTCTCCATTGAGTAAATGAGCGATGGCTATATTGTCCATGAACCGTCGCAACGGCTGCTCTAAGTATAGCACGTCATGCCACCAAAATCTAACGCGTCGCGCTCTGTGGAATCCGTTTCAACGAAAATCGTCGCCAAGCGTCGGATTCGCCCTCTCGACGCCACAACCGACGAGATTTTCGTCATCGCATATTACGTCAGAATCGTCCGTAGCAAGCGTCTTTTATTCCGTTAAATCGGAAATTGCCATATCTTTTGGATGCTGTTATACTTTTTGACACTTGACCGGCACAAAGCGTATTTGACGCAACGACGCTGACCAGATTTCGCACAGGGGAACATCATTACCGTCGGTTTTTCCGTTTTTGTAGTCTTGACAATCTCACAGCCTCCAACCAGAATCTCCCTGCATTCTGTTTCGATAATTCTTGACTCGCTATTCCATTCGACTTTCAAAAAAGGACGCGTTATGGCCCACGCAATGGAACATGATCTCAACGGCAGCACATTGCAGCCTGGCGATGTGCAGTTGGAGGTGGAGAATGTCAAGCTGCGTTTTGGAGGGGTGACGGCGCTGGCCGGGGTGAGTTTGACGGTGAAGCAAAGCGAGATTATCGCAATCATCGGGCCCAACGGGGCGGGCAAAACATCGCTGCTGAATTGCATCAGCGGCCTCTATCGACCCCAGGAAGGGCGCATCACCTTCCACAATGGGGGCAAGAACTATGAGTTGACGAAAATGCCGTCGCACAAAATCGCCCATGCGGGCGTGGCGCGGTCGTTTCAGAATATCGAGTTGTTCAAGCACATGACCGTGCTGCAAAATCTGATGTCGGGGAGTCATGTGCACATGAAGACGGGCGTGCTGGACGGGGCGCTTTACTGGGGCCCGGCCCAGCGTGAGGAAATCGAATACCGGAAGTTCGTGGAGGAGATCATCGATCTGCTGGAGATTGAGGCCATCCGCAAGAAAACCGTGGGCACGCTGGCTTACGGCCTGCAGAAACGGGTGGAGTTGGGCCGGGCCCTGGCCATGAAGCCGGCCATTCTGCTGCTGGATGAACCCATGGCGGGCATGAATTCGGAGGAGAAAGAGGACATGGCCCGCTTTATCCTGGATGTCAACGAGGAGCACGGCGTTACCATCGTGCTCATCGAACATGATATGGGCGTTGTCATGGATATCTCCGATCATGTGGTCGTGCTGGATTTCGGCCAGAAGATCGGCGACGGCACGCCCGACGAAGTGCGTCAGAACCCCCGCGTCATCGAAGCCTATCTGGGCGAAGACACGGGCGCATTCGTGTTGTAGGGCGGCGTCATGCGCCAAACGTCGGGCGATGGCATGACGTTTGACGCTTGACGTTTCACGATGCTGGCATGTCTCCAGCCTTCTCGGCGCAACATGCGAGCTGGATAGTTATAACGACTTCGCAATCTCTCCCTTCCGGTTTCATTCATCCTGACAGCCTATGCAGCCTGAAACTTTCCCACAATTTCTGATCGAAAAAGCGAAGCTTTACGGGGACAAGAAGACCGCTCTGAGAGAAAAGGAGTTCGGCATTTGGCAGAGCGTGAGCTGGGCCGAGTATCTGGAGCATGTCAAGTATTTTTGCCTGGGTCTGGTGAGCATGGGGTTCGAGCGGGGCGATACGGTGGCCATCATCGGCGATAATCGCCCCGAGTGGGTGTATGCAGAGCTGGCCGCGCAGAGCGCGGGCGGCAAGTCCATCGGCATCTACCAGGATAGCATCGTCAAAGAGGTGTCCTACATCATCACCCACAGCGACGCCAAGTTCCTGGTGGTGGAGGATCAGGAGCAGGTGGACAAGGTCATCGAGCTGTGGCCCGAGCTGCATACGGTGGAGAAGGTCATCTACTACGACCCCAAGGGCCTGCGCAATTACACAGAGCCTTATCTGATGTATTTTCCCGAGGTGGAGGCCTTGGGCCGGGCGTATGAGCAGGAGCATCCCGGCTGGTTCGAAGAGAGCGTGGCCAAAGGTTCGGGCGAAGATATCGCCATTCTCTCCACCACGTCGGGCACCACGGGCTACCCCAAGCTGGCCATCCTCACCCACAACAATCTCATCAGCATGGGCCGCAATCTGATGGAAGTGGACCCCATGAGCGACCAGGACGAGTTCGTCAGCTTTTTGCCTCTGCCCTGGATTGGCGAGCAGATGATGTCGTTGGCCTGCGGCTTGCAGGCGGG
>JALXAF010000452.1 GCA_026992375.1 Anaerolineae bacterium | reverse complement strand
CCTGCTTCATCCATGAGATGGACGAACTGGGTGTAATCGTCGGCGATGGGCCGGGCCGCAACCCAGTCGAAGGTGATATCCAACGGCTTCCCGGCGACCAGAGGCGACTGAGGCTCCGCCCGCAACAAGTAGATATCGCCAAAACGGGCGAGAAAAGCCTTGGGAGGCAAGGACATGACAGTAAAGTCAGGCTGCTTGACAACAACGGGGAAAAAGAGCGACGCCACAGGCTGCCAGTGAGCATCGAAAAAGTAATGCTTCACGTCGCCATGAGGATTGAATAGCCGGACTGAAACGCCGTATTTCCCCAGAGCGTCCTCAGGGAGATCAAAGAGGAAGGTGGAGGTAAGAGTAAGACGAGGCGTCCAATTCCGCACCATGTCGCGGCCCGCCCCCAACGACTGAATTTTTTGATCAAGGACAGCGCCATCATAATTCACCAGAGATGCGATGATGTCGATATCCCCTTGGGGACGATCGGTTAACAGCCAATCCAGGCTTAGCGAGATATCGTCACCAGGGGCGAGATGCAGCGTGGCGGTCTGCGTCAAAGCCTGCACGGGATGTAGGCGGACGCGACCGAATTCAGGCGAAATGTCAACCGGAGCGACGAACCGGCTGATCCCAGACATGTTCTCCGCGAACAATTCCAGAGTATAGCGCCCGGATGTAGAAGGTGTGGGGAGGCGTAGGGGAACCACGCTGGATTCCTCGACGAGCAAAGGTAGGGCCACAGAGGCTTGAAACGATTCCTCCTCGCCGTTGCTCGAACGCCATATCCCACGCATGTGCAAACGTTGATCTGGAGGAATCACAGCGGTGGCGCCGGGCATGGATGAAGCAAGTATGAGGAATGCCTGACCTGAAGGCGCAACCCACACACGGCCTTCAGGTTTCGTTACAGACCCCGCATCCACCCGAAATATCCAATCTGCGCCGAAGTCGCGGACATGAACGACACCGGAGGACTGAAACAGAGAGCGTCGCAGGGTCTGGGCCCGGCCCGGCGAGAAGCTTTCCATCACCCCACTATGTACCACCACCCATTTTACACCCAGTCCGCGCAACATAGCCAGCGACCTCTGTGAAGGAAAATGAGCCATGGTCAGCCCCAACTCGCGATGGTGAGGAGGCGTAAAGCCGCTATACCCATCGATCATCGGCAGCCAATGGATCATCTGAAAGTACTGATAACGGTAAATGTTGTAATCGGGCCAGGCCTGGCCCGCGCCAAATCCCCCCGCGCCCGATGGGGGCAGGGCCATCTCGGGAATCAAGGGCAATTCCACCAAGGCGGAAGGGGGCTGCTGCCGGGCCAGCCAGGCGTAAACCTCAGGTGACGGATCCAACGAGGGCATAGGCTGCACGATAAACGCGTCCGCGCCTCCTACGTATTCCATCAAAATCAGCACGACGGCCACAGCGGCCATCGCTGGCCGGGGCCAGCCCTTGCGAAGATGATGCAAAAGGAAGGTCAGCCCCATGGCGGCCAGCAACGCCAAAGCCAAGAACACGGTCACGCCAAAACGTCCTGGCGCCCGAATCACTGTCATGCCAGGGACGTGCTGATAGAGCCAGGCGAAGGGCAACCAAAATCCGCCCGGATCCGATGGGCGCCACTTGAAGGAAGGTCCCAGGGAAAGAAGCATCGCTGAAATCCCTATCAGTAGCCAGTAGGCGCGGCCGATACGCCCGTAACTGATGGGCCGCCACCGGGCCACACCGAGGCCAGCCAGAAGCAGCGCAGTGACGCCCAGAAACAGACCTCCTCCCTCTTGCGGCGGCATGAAAATCCCGTACAGGTGATGGCCGGCGCCAGGAAGCAGATATTCCATCAGACCTGGTGCGGCAGCCAACGCCTCTTCCAGCGAACGCTCAAGTCCCAGATTGGCGCGCACCCGCACATAAGGCAAAGCGAAAGGAGCAATGAACAACGCTGACGCGCCGCCCCACAGGATAAGTTGGAGCAGTCGTCGCACCGTTTGCCCGCGACGGGATGAAACCAGGCGATAGAGAATGTATCCCGCCACCACCAACGCCACTTGAAATCCGTAATAAAAGGAAGACAGGGTCTGAAATACGATCATCAATGCCAACAGCGCGCCATCCCGCTTTAACCCCTGCTGCCAGAACCGATCCAGGAACAGGATGACGAGAGGCAGCCATCCGATGGTCAACAGTTGCAACTGACTGAGATGCCCGAACTGATGGGGGGAAAAGGCGTAGATGAACCCGGCCGTCCACGCTGCCGCGCGGGAACCCGTCATATACAACGCCAGCAAATACATGCTGAATCCGGCAAAAAGGAAGCTGGCGAGAAAGAAAAGGTTATAAGAAAGAATGGGATTCTGAAAGGCGACCTGGATGGGCAGCGCCAACGGTGCGATAGGCCACAGGATTTCGGAGTAGGCCAGCGTGTCGGACAACGGGTGAAAAATGGGAGCATTAAACAAGTCTAGCGGCGATCGCGTTAAAATGTAGTCCTGCCACGCCAGTATCCAGGTATTGAGGACAGTATCGGATCGATCATGCAAGCCGGTCTGCAATCGCCAAAGCAAGGGCGAAAACAGAGCGAGGGCTGCGCCTCCATAGGTGAGGATAGGTATCCAAAATACCTCTTTCATGGCAGCAATTATATCACTGAAGGAATAATCGAACCACCGCCGTCATCATGTTTTGGGAAAGAATTCGCGAGTAGAGCCTTGTCAATGGAATCCTGAAAATGTCTCACGCGAAGCATGTCCTGAGCCTATCTTGAACAAAGTGAAGGACCCCGCCGAAGGAACCCAGAAGTGGCGAAGAAAAGAAGGAGGCGCAACTGCTAACGTACTCGACTTTAAGTCTCAAAAAGCCACGAAGGCTCGAAATTTTTTCGAAGGCGCGAAGAAAAAAATAAAGAAAAATACTTCACGCCTTCATCTTCTTCATGTCTTCGTGGCAAAAATGGCTGTACCGAAAAAACCTCATCACGGAGACGCAGAATGAACGGAGGAAGAAAAGGTGAGGTTTGAAGGGAAAATTCTCTGTGAGCTGTCACTATTTTCTCCGTGCCCTCCGTGTCTCCGTGGTGAAATGACTTTTTTCAGTGGAGTCAAAGTGATGCTGAGGCCTTAGTAGTTATAAAGAGGCAAAGAAAAACCTGGAGCCTTGGCGATCCTTGCCCTAATCCTGATCCCCCCCTCGGAATAGCTTTCTCACCGCCATCTCGCCCGAATGGATGCAGTCGGGGATGCCGATGCCGTGGTAGGCGTTGCCAGCCAGGGCCAGGCCCGGCCAGCGCTCCAACCCGGCCAGGATGCGTCCCACCCGAGCGGGATGGCC